>JANWYM010000005.1 GCA_025055355.1 Abditibacteriales bacterium | reverse complement strand
GTTATCCGTTGAATCCGTTACCGAAATCCGTTGACAGTGGATTCTTATAACGGATTCGCTTGGGTTTCGCCGCGAGGTTATCCGTTGAACCCGTTACCGAAATCCGTTGACAGTGGATTCTTATAACGGATTCGCTTCGGTTTCGCCGCAGGGTCATCCGTTGAATCCCTTACAAGAATCCGCTGACGCGGTTGTCCGCTGCCTCGTGCGGGCGGATTCGTGGGCTGCGAACATGAAGGCTCGGTCGCGCCGTCCTTCTTCGCCCGATAGACGCGCGGGTCAACTCGATCCGATGCTGCCGAGCACGCCGCTGCAAAACTGACAGATGACAATCGCCAAGTCCTCCGCCGTGAAAATCTCCTTGTTTTCTACGCCGCGCGGAACTCTCGAATCTTCCTTCCGATCCAACCAAATTGCGCGCGGAATGCGTCTACGCTCAGGCGGGCGGCTTCCGCCAGGCGCCGCACTTGCACGTCATCTTCCAAGTCCTCCGGCTCCAGGCGGATCATATACTCACGGGCCACCTTGTAGGACTCAGTGTGCACGTCCACCATGCGGACGCTGACTTTTTTCTTGCCGGTTGCGGGGTCAATTTCACGCATCTCGTCGAAGCGGCGCAGTTGCAGTTTGCCGTGTTCGACGTAGACCATCGCCCCGTTGAGGTCCGCATACCGCTCGTAGGGAGGCGCCTTCATCAAGAAGCGCACGGCGGCGAAGCCCAACTCACGCACGTATTCGCGGTCGAAGGCGTTGGGCGGCTCGCAGCGCAGGATGTAGCCGAGGTTCTGCGCAGTGAGGCGTAACTTGATTTGGCGTTTTTCCAGCCGACGCTTAAGATGCTCCAGCCACACCGGCGCCATGTCGAAATCACCCAGTCGCACGTGGTCGAACTCGTCGTAAGTGAAGGTGTCAATCCCCGTCAACCGTTCCAACTCCCCGCGCTTGAGTTTGAGAACCAGACCCTCGGCAAGGACCGCCACACCATCCTGCCGCCCCATCGCCAGACGCTTGTAAATCGCGCCTTCTATGACATCCAGCACCTGGTCGGCGGTGATAAACTCATTGGGCGGACCGAATTCGATGTCTTCGGGGATGACGGTGAGGGTCGCGCCCGCGCCTTTGCCCATGCCCAGAGCGAGGTGTCCCGCCGTGCGCCCCATGGCGACGACGAGAAACCAGCGCGGCATGGTGGCGGAATCCACCATCAAGTTGCGCACGAGGTGCGCGCCGACCTCACACGCCGTGCGAAATCCAAACGTTGGCATGTCACCCGGCAGAGGCAGGTCGTTGTCAATCGTCTTGGGGACGTGAGCAACGCGCAGGTCCTGTCGCTTCTCCTTCGCCTTATCCGCGAGGCGGCTGGCGGAGAGAGCCGTGTCGTCCCCGCCGATAGTCACTAAATACTTCACGCCCAACCTGTGCAGCGTAGCGAGGACGCGCTCCAGTTCCTCATCCTTCGGGTTGTGCCGCGAGGTGCGCAGGATAGAGCCGCCCTCCACGTCAATGCGCGAGGTCTCGCGCACTTCCAGCCCGGGGTCGTCCCACAGCGGCTCCAGATTCGGCGTGCGCCGACTGATGAGCCGCACGCGCCGAGGGTTATCACTGGTGGAGAGAGGACGGAATCCGTCGTAAAACCCAATCACAGGCAGACCGAAATGTTCCGCTTCAATAGTCGCCGCGCTAATGACGCCGTTGATGCCAGGCGCGGGACCGCCGCCGACTAAAATGCCGACTTTGTCGCTGACAGAGAGTGAAGGTTCCATCTGTTCCGTGAACTCCCTCGAAAACAATCGTCCTCGTCCTCGTCCTCGGTCGTTTGATTAGGTCGGCTTAAACGACCGATGATGAGAACGAGGGTAACGACGATCACGATTCTCAAGCCCTCTTCTCACGGGCGGCGGTCAAAACCCCCGACACTCTTCACATAGACGGTTCTCGCTTTCCTCGGGGTCTCCATGCACAATCCTGCCGCACTGGCTGCACGGGAACGCATGATATCGCCGCCCGTAGCCCATTTCATAATCCTCTTCCGATTCGATGTCAAACTCCATCAATGCGCAGCGGTGGCAGAACACCTGAAAGTTCTGCTGCCATTCGCAGTAGGGACAGCATGGCTCGCCGCACACCGAACAGGCGTGGTCTTCAAATTCGTCCTCGACTTCGTAACCGCACTCGCAAATCCGTGCCGGCATCCCAATCGCCTCCCCTGTGTAGGACAAGTTGCCAACCTGTCCTGTAAAATGGATGTAAGGAACGGCACGCCATCCGTCTCCTACCGTCCCCCTACATTGTTTATCCTTTGTTTATCCGTTTGACGCCGATTTCCTCTTGGCGGTTTGAAAATGCTTCTCAACTTTTACCTAAACCTTTACGTTTTGCCCTCCGCGTCTCCATCAAACTTCGTCACACGGTGTTGGTTGGTATTAGATTTGCAGCCTGCGGGGAATGTGAAGGGGTGAGCGAAGATGAGCGACGTGCGGAAGGAAACGCCCGCTCAACGGGCGGAACGTATCAAGCGGGAGAAAGTGCCCTACGATTTGTGGGACGACATTGTGCGCTGGGCGCGGGAGCGGCGAGATTTCTCGGCAATCCCACCCGAGGACTTGAAGAGCCGCCTGCGCTGGTGGGGGCTTTACACGCAGGGCGACGGCAACGGCGTCCACAGCCGCGAGAAGGGCAGCAGCGAGGGCAAAGCCGTGCCGTTCTTCATGCTGCGCATCAAAATCCCCAACGGGCATCTGCGCGCCCATCAACTTCGCACCATTGGCACAATCGCCAACCGTTGCGCACGCGGGTTCGGGGATGTAACCGTCCGCGAAAACATCCAGTTACACTGGATTTCTATCGAGGACGTGCCAGGTATCATCACGCAACTCAACCACGTCGGGTTGACAACGCTGGGCGCGTGAGGGGACGTGACGAGGAACATCGTCGGCTGCCCGGTGGGCGGCGTGGACCCGGAAGAACTCTGCGATGCGTCACCGCTGGTGATGGAATGCCACCGCATGTTGATTGCCAACCGCGAGGTTTACAACCTGCCACGCAAGTGGAAAATCTGCATCACTGGCTGCAAGGTGTGGTGTCCGTATCCCGAAATCAACGACATCGGCATGACGGCAGCCGTCGGGCGCGTGAACGGCGCAAGTGAGATCGGTTTTAACGTGCGCGTGGGCGGCGGCTTGTCCACCCTGCCGCACTTTGCGCGGAAACTCAACGCCTTCGTGCGCTGGAACGAAGTGCCGCTCGTCGTCAAAACCATCACCGAGATTTTCCGCGACGCCGATGTGTTGCGCGAGAACCGCGAACGGGCGCGGATGAAGTTCCTGTTCACGCACTTCGGCTGGACGGAGGAGAAATTTGAGCAGGAATTGGAGCGACGGCTTGGTTTCCGTCTGTTGCCCGCCGCGCCCGAAGAAGTGCCGACGGATACCTTCCGCGACCACGTCGGCGTGCATCCCCAGAAGCAAAGCGGTTACTTCTACGTCGGCATGTCCATCCTGGCGGGGCGCATCACGGGCGACCAGATGCTCGCGGTGGCTGACCTTGCAGAACGCTACGGCGACGGCACGATTCGCACCACCAACACGCAAAACATGGTGCTGCTCAACGTGCCAGAGCGAAACCTCGAAACGCTGCGACGCGAGCTGAACCGCATCGGCTTACTGACCGACGCCTCTCCCTTCCGGCGCGGCGCGATTGCCTGCACCGGCAAGCAGTTCTGCAAGTTGAGTTTGACGGAGACGAAGAACGTCACGATGGAGATCGTCGCACACTTGCAAACCGCGATTCCTGAGTTCGATACGGACATCAAAATCCACGTCACCGGCTGTCCGAACTCCTGCGGGCAGCATTGGATTGCCGACATCGGCTTGCAAGGTGGCATGGCGAAACTCAACGGCAAACCCGTCGAAGCCTACGACTTCTACGTCGGTGGCGGCACCGGCAAACACGCCACCTTCACGCGCCGCCTCAAATACAAAGCCCCCCTCCCCCAAGTCAAGTTCGCCGTCGAACGCCTCTGCCGCGCCTACCTGGCGCATCGCCAGGAGGGGGAAAGTTTTCATGCTTTCTGTCAAAGGCACAGCGACGAGGAACTGGTGGCATTTCTGCAAGGCGACACACCCACAGAGGAATTAGTCCCCATCCCAGCGGAGGTGGTGAATCCACTGCACGGGCAACGGCAAGCACAACAGTTGATTCCCGAGTAGGTAGAGGCATTGCTACTGTGTCCAGTCTCTTCATCATCCTCATCCTCGGCGGTTTAGGCTTTGTATTTGTATCGGGTGCGGTTTCGATGCCGAGTGCGAGTCCGCTGCTAACGGTCTATCCCGGCGCCACGTGGGCAAAGCGCGCACCTGAGGAGGTCGGGTTGTCACGCGCCAAACTGGACGCCCTGCGCGATATGGTCGGCGGGCGCGGATGCGTCGTGCGGCACGGCTACATGGTTTATACGTGGGGGGATGTCTCGAAGAGCGGCGACATCGCTTCGGCGGTCAAGCCCGTCATCAGCACCCTGCTGCTGTTTGCCGTGCAGGAGGGGAAGTTGAAAAGCGTGGACGACAAAGTCGCTGACTTCGAGCCGCGCTTGAAAACGCTCAATGGCGGCAAGGACGCGGGCATCACCTGGCGACATCTCGCCTCGCAGACTTCGGGCTACGGTCTCGCCGAACCGCCAGGAATCGCCTACGCTTACAATGACTTCGCGCTCGCGCTTTACTACGATGTGCTGACGCAGAAGGTCTTCCAAGAGGATGGCACGACGGTCTTGAAAACGCGCCTCGCCGACGCACTGCAATTTGAAGACCCTTACACCTTTACCGCGTTCCAAGACCGCCCCGGGCGCATGGCGGTATCTGTGCGCGACCTGGCCCGTTTCGGCTTGCTTTACCTGCGCAGCGGCATGTGGCGCGACAAACAGTTGCTCCGACCCGAACTCATCCAACTCGTCCTCTCCAGCCCCGTCCCCGCCGACACGCCGCTGACCAGCAGCCAAGGCGCTCCCATGCTGCCGAACCAGCGCAGCCTCGGCGGCGGCAAGAACATCACGCCGATTGGACCGGGCTTTTACAGTTTCAACTGGTGGCTCAACCGCACGGACAAAAACGGCAACCGCCTGTTCGTGGACGCCCCACCCGACGCTTACGTCGCCAGCGGTCACAGCGGCAAGCGAACGCTATGGGTCATCCCCAGTTTTGACCTCATCGTGTGCTGGAACGATGCCAACGTTGACGACCACGACGCCAGCCCCGGCAACCCCAACACGAAATGCAATCAAGCGGCGCGATGGATGAAGGAAGCAGCGGAACGGCGTTAGAACAATCATCGTTGATGCGGGCGAAGGCGCCGCTCCTCCCGCGAGGGGAGGGCAGTTCGCTTGGCGGCTCTCGCGACGAAAAAGCCCGACGTAAGGGAGAAAAAGCCGTCAGGATGTCAGGGCTGCGGTTTAGCCCTGATACGAGTGAGACAATGGAAGGACAAGTGTCCCTGTCAGCCTCGTTGCGCCGTTGGCATCACTCAGTTGGCGTGAGCGCGACGGCGAAGAGCGTGCCAGCCGGCTGCCCCGTTTGAGCGTCCACGAGGTTGACGCTCGCGCCCCAGGCTGAGGCATACGGGGTGCGCGCCTCGGGAACGAAAAGTATATTCTGCACCCGCATGGGCGCACTGTTGACCAGATGCGCGACCCTCTGCCCGGCAGCGTCGTCAATCTGAATGTCGAAGAAGACATCAAAGAAGCTGTCCGCTGGGAAAGGACGTCCTGCGCTGCGTTGCTCCGTCTGTCCAAGCGTGCGACGCGCAGCGTTTTGCGTGATGCGGATGGTCAACTCATCGCCCGCCTGCTGCGGGTTGGGGTCAAACGTGCCTGTCAAGTCCATCGAGAGAATCTCTGTCGGCGTGTCTGGGCGTCCGTCGCTGTCTTGGTCGGCAAGCGGGCCGCGCTCGATGACTATTGGACCCGTCAGTCGCAGCACGGCGGTCAGAGGAAAATGCTGACGGGCGATTTCCAGGGCGAAGTTGCCCCGCGCGTTGACTGCGCGGCGTCCTGTGGGAAGCGTAGTGGGACACGGCTGCGGTGCGCCCAAGGTCAGCAAGAGATGCACGACGCGCGCCATCGGTTGGTTGGTGAAGGGGTCAACGATGTTGAAACCGGTGGGCGCTCCCAGATAAGCAACTGGCTCCGTGACACTGGGGATCACTTGTTCAACTCCATCAGGCGCCGTCAGCCGCGCAGCGGTGTTGTTCAAGCCGATAGTGCCGAACGAACTCTGCAGCAGCAGGAATGCATCGAGGAAACTGTCGGCAGGAAAGTTCACACCGTTGTTGCGTTGCCGCATGCCGCCGACCGAGTTGCCGGCGGGGTTGTTCGTCAGCGTGACGGGTCCGAAAAGCGTCCGACTGTTGCCGAACAGTTCCATCGCCACGATCTCCGTTCTGAGTTCCCACTTGCCGTCCGCATCGAGGTCGGAGGGGTCGCTACGCGCGACCGTCGTAGAGCCAGCGAGGAGAACAGTTTCGCGGCTGCCGTCCGTGAACTCCACGTCCATGGTTGCCGTGGAAGCGAGGCAGTCTGTGCCAGCGAGCAGGGGAGCCTCATGAAGCGGCGCGCCGAGTTTCAGGGAGAAACCCGTGATCCTACCGACGTTGAGCGTGCCGTTGTTGGTGGGGAAAAGTAGATTGACGTTCGTGTCTTTCGCTGCGCTATATCTATCGAGGGAAGGCAGCGCGGTCACCTTCCCCGTCACCCGCAAAACCCTTTCAGGCAGCATGACGCCCTGCGGGGTGCGCCAGAGCAGAAAGAGGTCGAAGAAACTGTCGGCGGGAAAGTCACGGCGGAAGGAGCGGGCTTGCACCATACCTCGCGAGGGGAAATTCGGGTCGAAGGTCTTGGCAATGCGGATACTACCCAGCCCCGCTACCGTGCCGCTCAAGTCCAAAGAGAGGATTTCCATATCCACCACACGCCGGGCGTTCGTGCCCACGCGCGGGTTACTGCGCTTGATCAGCACCGAACCGGTCAAGTCCACTTTTTGCTTGCGGGCAGAGCCGATTTTGACCTCTAACTGTGCCGTGCACTGCTGAGAGTCTATACCCGCCGCCGGGAAAGAAGAGACGGAGAGAGGCCCTTTCAATCCGCCTGCCTCTCCTTTTTCGATAGCGCAAATTAGAATGATAAGTAGGCATGCCTTTAAAACGAGCGGACACAAGGTTTTTGCTTTCAACTATGACCCCCCCTATTAGGCGCTGTGATGCAGAGACAGCCTGGCTCTTGAACCGTTCCATGCTAAAACGGAACAACCTGAGGGGAGGATGTTCACCCCCTCCTCCGCCTGGTTCCATGACACTCTCTATAGACATTAACTTTCCCCTTTTTTCCAAAGGACGGAAAGGTTCACCTCCACCTTGTCAGGCGCACGTGTCGCCTTCACAAACGCTGCAAGCGACGCGTCGTCCAGCCCCAAACGCTGCTGCAGTTCCTTGCTCGAAGCGAACTGACGCCCAGCCGCCTCCCACACGCGCTGCGCCGCTGACAACTGACCGCTCTTGACCAGGGCATCCCCCCACGCGATCAACGGCAGCACGAAGTAAGGCTTGGACGGCTCTGGCGCCTTACGCTGCCTCGCCACACAGCGCCGAAAATCCTCAATCGCCCGCGACGTGTGGCTGAGTCTCTGCGGTGCATGCAGGTAAAGCAGCCCCCGTAGGTATAATGCCATCCAGACAATCTCCGCATGCCGTTGGCGCCGCTCCCCGTCCGATTCGGCGGCATCCCTTTGGATGACGTGGCTCAGTTCCTCCACGGCTCCCTCCCACCATCGTTTCTTCTGGAGTTCACCGGCGGGCACGTGCAGAGTGCAGTCAACGTAGGCTAATGCCAGCAAAACGCGAGGCTCAAAAAGGTGGGGATATTTCTCGTGCGCCAGTTTCCTAAGAAACCTCACGGCGCGTTCGTGCTCCTTAAACTGCGCGCACTGCAAGCGATAATCGTTGCCAAAGATGAGGTTGATGGGGGCAATCTCCAGCGCCTTCTCCAAATACAGAAGCGATTCGGGGCTGTCCTCCATAGCAGCCAGTTTCAAGCCCAACGCATGGAGCGCATGGGCATCCTGGGGGTTTTGGAGTGCCTGCTGTTCGAGGTCCTTTCGCTTTTGCCAGTCTTCCGCGAGGCGCCAGCCCTTCATGACAACGGGGATAGCTAACACAGAGACGGTCGCGGCTATCGCGCCTATTATCAGCCCCCACCATACGCGATGGCGGCGGCGATGTCGCCTTTTGCGTCGCCGTTCGATGACAATCACATCGTTTCCTCCCGGTTGACCGGCACGTATCTCTCAGTGGACATCATTATACATTACCGGGATAAAGATGACAAAGGAATTTTAGTCAGCCACAATTGATCGGGTTGCAAGGGCGTGGGGTCATGAGACCCTCATCCTCCCCACCATGCCATACGCCCTTTCGATTGCGTGACGCAGAAACGACAGCATCCGTAAAAAGGTGAACCAAGGATTCTACATCACATGCCCCCTCGACGCGGTAGCGACATCCACGCCCACGAGCCTCCGTTGCAGGACATCACATCTCATCTTCCGTGCTCCCTTGTGATGTGACCTCATGCCTTAACTCCCAGAACCCTCAATGCCTTCGGCTGCACGCGGAACGTGGCGGGCGTGAGCCCGAACAGGTCCCCGTCCATCTGCACTTCCTTCGGCGGGTGGGAGGCGACGGACAGCGCCGTCGCGGGGAAGTAGCGGACTTTGGGGTGCGCTGTGTAAGTCCCCGTGAGGAGTTTGGGGAAGTGCCGCGCGGTCTCCAGGCGTCCCAACGCCTCAATGACGCTGACGTTCATCAGCCCGTCGTCAATTCGCGCGCCCGGTGAGAGGCGCATCGTGCCACCGCCGACCACTTCAGCGTTGCCTGCCCCCACGAAGAAGTATCGCCCCGCGAACGTTTGCCCGTCGCATGCCACCTCCATCATCGGGGCGCGGTAGTGTAACAGGGCGCGGAAGAAACCGACAGTATAGCAGTAGCGCGGACCGAAGACGCGCTTGATGAACGGCGTCGTGCGTTTCAGCACCTCACCTGCAAAGCCGACGCTGGCGTAAAGTAAGGCGTAGCGCTTAGCCGGGGAGCCGCCATGTTGACAATTGACCTCAATGACATCCATCATGCGGGCTCTGCCCTGCGTCAAAGCACGCAGGGCATCCTCTACGCTGTGGATGCCTACTAATGGGGCGACATCGTTGCCCGTGCCAAACGGCACGATGCCCAAAGCGGTCTGCGCTCCCGACAGCAGAATTCCCGTCGCCACCTCGTTCGCCGTCCCATCGCCCCCAACAGCAACAAGCACATCGTAACTACGGCTCGCTTCTGCCGCCAACGTGATGGCGTGGAGCGGACGTTCCGTGAAGACATACTCTGCGTGCAGCCCCCGCGCGCGCAGTCCTGCCAGCAGCGCATCCCAGCGCCGCCGCGCCTGCCCGGCAGCGGCTATGGGGTTGGCAATCAAAAGTATAGAGCGCATTGGGTGCGATGAGTGTTGGGTGTGCCGCCTTCTGAAAGTTGCCCAGCTACTAATGCCTTACAAAAGTGGCGCAGTGACCGTCTTTCCTTGCTGCCTTCTCATGTGATTGATCAGTAGCCATACCTCATCACTTCTCTCGTTGAACGTAACGGTTGTGCACCCTGTTGGGGTCACGGGGTGCAGGCTAACTTAGAATTCTATCGCAACTGCGATGTCATCGGGCTTATGCCATATTATATTGCATTGCATAGGTAGGAGTTTAATGTAGCACGGCAGGTCATTGGTGTCAATGAGCGATTTCCTCAACGAACGTCGGCAGGTGGGGCGCCTGCGTTGTCTAAGTCATGGGGTGGAGAAGAGTTACATTGACACCATCTGCGTCACTGACGCATCCCGCCGCAGGAGAACAGCAGGGCGAGCGCATGGGCGTCATCCCGAGGAACGAAGCAAAGCAATCTCCCGCGCTGGAAATGGCGCCGCTGCGCTCGTCCTGACGGGCATTGTCGAAGGAGAAGCAGTTGCCTGTGTCCGCTGCACATGTTAAAATTAACTCGACTGCCATGAGACGAAACAAAGCATACGATACCATCATCATCGGCGGCGGTCCCGCTGGTTCGACCGCTGCGGCTGTTTTGTCCCTGCACGGGCGCCGCGTGCTGGTGCTGGAGAAGGAGAAGTTCCCGCGCTATCACATCGGCGAGTCGCTGATGCCATACTGCTACTTCCCGCTGGAACGCATCGGCGTTATCGAGCGGATGAAGACCTCGCATTTCCCCAAAAAATACAGTGTGCAGTTCGTGAGTTTGAACGGGAAGGTATCGCAGCCGTTTTACTTCTTCCAGCACTTCGACCATCCCGCCGCGCAGACGTGGCAGGTGCTGCGCAGCGAGTTCGATGCGATGCTGCTCTACAACGCCCGCGACAAGGGGGCGACGGTGCTGGAGGAAACCAAGGTCACGCAACTCCTTCAGGACAACGGCGCTGTCGTCGGCGTCAAAGCCGTGAACAAAGCGGGCGAGGAAAGGGCGTTCCATGCGCCCATCACGATTGACGCCAGCGGGCGCGACGCCTTCTCCGTCGCGCGCAACCGCTGGCGCGTGCCAGACCAGAAGTTGAAGAAAGTCGCGCTCTGGACCTACTACAAGGGCGCGTTGCGCGACCCCGGCTTAGATGAGGGCGCGACGACGGTGGCGTTTCTCCCGTTCAAAGGCTGGTTCTGGTATATCCCACTGCCGGATGATCTGGTGAGCGTGGGCATCGTCGCTGACCGTGAGTATCTCTTCGACGAGACGCGCGACTTGGCGACGATTTGGCAACGCGAGGTCCAGAAGAACCGCTGGATTACTCAGCACCTGGCTCCGGGCAAGCAGGTGTGCGCCCCCGGCGTGAAGGACGGTCCGTTCTACACCACCAGCGAGTGGTCCTATCGCTCCAAGTATTGCGCCGCCGATGGGTTGGTGCTGGCGGGCGACGCCTTCGGATTTCTTGACCCTGTGTTTTCGTCGGGCGTTTTTCTCGCCTTGAAGAGCGGCGAACTCGCTGCCGATGCGGTCCATGCTGCCCTCGTCGCCGGCGACGTTTCCGCTGAGAGGTTCCGCGATTATGGCGACACCATGCGCAAAGGCATCGAAGCCATGCGCAAATTGGTCTACGCCTTCTATGACCATGAGTTCTCCATGCGTGAGTTCATCAACCAATATCCCCACCTGCGCGGCGACCTGACGGACTGCCTCATCGGCCATCTCTTCCGGGACTTCGACGAGTTGTTTGCGCGCGTCGCCGAGTTCGCGCAGTTGCCCGAGCCGCTGCCGCACGGCAGACCTCTTGGGTTACTGTAAAGTCACAGAGGAAGAAGACAGAAATGGCTGATGAGGGACTGAAGCGGAGAACAAAACGGTTTGCCCGTGACATTATTCGACGTAACTCTTGCTTCCATCGATCCCTGTCGCTGCCATCAAAACAACCAAGCACAACCTGAAGTGACGTTGAGCGTGCGTTGCAAAACTCTTCCCTCGAGCGAAGCGCAAGGTCGCAAACGACGCGATTCTTCGCTGCGCTCAAAACGACAAGGGGTTTTGCAACGCACTTTTAATCCGAAATCCGAAATCGTCATGCGTATCATCCAGTTGACCCCCGGCACTGGCAGTTTTTACTGCGGCACTTGTTTGCGCGACAACGCCCTGACGGCGGAACTGCGCCGCCGTGGGCATGAGGCGCGTATGGTGCCGATGTATCTGCCGCCGACACTGGACGAGGATTCAACGGCGGAGGGCGAGCCGCTGTTTTACGGCGGGGTCAACGTCTATCTTCAGCAGAAGTCTGTCTTCTTCCGCAAGTTGCCGCGCGCTATTGACCAACTCTTCGATGCGCCGCAAGTCCTGCGCTTCGCTGCCCACCGCGCCGGTTCCACCGAGGCGCGCGGTCTGGGCGACCTGACGGTCTCGATGCTGCGCGGAGAGGAAGGGAATCAGGTCAAGGAGTTAAATCGGCTCGTGGCATGGCTGGCGGAGGAGAAACCTGATGTCGTCCTGCTCTCTAACGCCCTGCTGGTCGGGCTGGCGCGGCGCATCAAAGAACGCACAGGTGCAGCGGTGGTCTGCACGCTTCAGGGCGAGGACTCGTTTCTTGACAGCCTCCCTGAACCAGACCGCCACCGGGCGTGGAAGACGTTGAGCGAACGAGCGAAGGACTGCGATGCCTTCATCGCCGTCAGCCACTACTACGCCCGCGTCATGCGCGAGCGCGCGGGATTGCCCGCCGACCGCGTGCACGTCGTTTACAACGGCATCCTGCTGGATGGCTTCACGCCCGCGCCATCGCCGCCGCGTCTCCCAACGCTGGGTTACCTGGCGCGTCTATGCCCGCCGAAGGGACTACACACGCTCGTCGAAGCCTACATCATTCTGCGACAACGCAACCGCGTTCCCCACCTCAGGCTGCGCGTGGGCGGCAGCGTGACGAAAGCGGATGAACAATTTGTCAATCAACTCCGTCAACGCCTTACGTCGGCGGGCGTGATGGACAGCGTGGAGTTCTTGCCTAACCTCAGCCGCAGTGAGAAGATTGCTTTCCTGCAAAGTCTGTCCGCGTTGTCCGTGCCTGCGACTTACGGCGAGGCGTTTGGGCTTTACCTAATTGAGGCTTGGGCAGCGGGCGTGCCGGTCGTGCAGCCGCGCCATGCGGCGTTTCCCGAACTCATCGCAGCCACCGACGGCGGGGTGCTGTGCGAACCTGACAATCCCCAGTCGTTAGCGGAGGCAGTTGAGCAACTTCTGAGCGACCCCGAACATGCCCGGGCGATGGGTGCAAGAGGGCGGCAGGCGGTGATGGAGAAATTCACCGTCGCACGGATGGCAGATGGTGTGTTACAGGTGATTGAGCAAATCAGGGGTGGTTAGGTGGCTGGATGGTTGCTTAACTATCTACCTACCTAACCACTGCCAGATTGAGCGTGCCTTACGAATTCAAAATGACCCACCGCGTCGAGTGGGCAGAAACCGACGCCGCAGGCATCATTCACTTTGCCAGTTACTTCCGCTACATGGAAGTCACCGAACATGCCTTTTTTCGCTCGCTGGGGCATTCGATTGTGTCGAAGGAGTTAGGTGTGGGCTTCCCCCGCGTGCACGCTTCGTGCGATTTCACGTATCCTTTGAAATTCGAGGACGAGGTGGAGGCGCATCTGCGCGTGCGCGAGAAGAAGGAGAAGTCAATCACTTACGAGTTCATCTTTCGCAAGGTGAACAGCGAGCCGCCCATTGAAGTCGCGCGCGGCAAGTTCGTCGTCGTGTGCGTGGCGAGAGACGGAAACGGCAACATGAAAGCCGTGCCGATTCCCGAGGTCATCGCTCGTCAAATTGAGGTGGCGCCGATGGACGAATGATGGTCAACGGTCAACGGAACATGCCACGGACGCCTCAACTGGTTGAGGGCTTGAACGTCCCCGACCGCGTGAGGGCGTCTGTGCATCAATCGCCGTAAGTAGGTCACCATCAATTCTATCAATCAACGGAGCGGTCGTTCCTCCCAGTCCCTTCAATCATAAGCGATAAATTGATGGAGACCTATTTGGCAAGACAGAAGGGAGCATCATGCGACACTTCCTCTTCGGGGCGACCCTGGCGGTCATCATCGGTATCATGCTCACCCAAGCGCGCGGACCTGCGCAAGGCAAGCGTCCGCAGGTGAGAGGGGAGTGGACGGGCAAGTGGGGTATTTACACCCCCCCCAAGGACGGTGAATCCCCCCCGCCGCAGAAATACGCGGACCGCGAACTGCGACTGGACTGCAAAGTCGTCGAACTGAGCGACGGCAACTGGCAGGCGACCTTTGCGGGCGAGTGCGGGCGACCTTACAAATATACCGTGCAAATGCTGGGGCGGCAGGCGGGTGACGTCGTCCTGTTCAAAGGCACGGCGGACCTGGGCGAACAGGACGGCGGCGTCTACGACTGGATTGGCAGGGCGACGGAAAACGAATTCATGGGCTTCTTCACCAGCCAGAAATACACGGGTTACTTCCGTCTCTCTCGCCCCAAGAGGTAGCCAAGGTGGCAATGGTGGATGATAGATGGTTCATGGTCAACCGCCATCATCAACTATCAACCATGAACCGTAGGATGCAGGTATCCTTCCCTCTCTCGCCGGCGTAAGTTCGGCGGGCAGAGTGAACATACCTGAATCGCTACTGTCAACGATTGAGGTAGCGGATAAATGCCAAACGGACAGACAAGCCAGACGGGCATGACGTGGCTAATGTTTGCCTTGATGACGGTGTTTTCATGGGGCGTTTACGGCGTGCTGTTGCACGCTGGACAAACGGGCATGGGCGATCCGGCGAACGGGCGCTATAAGGCGTTTCTGTTCGTGGGCATCGCCTACTTCCTGACGGCGGTGCTCGCGCCGCTGACGATTCTGCTGACGGCGAAGAACATGTCGTGGCAAATGCCGCCAAAGGCGATGTGGCTCTCGCTGCTGGCGGGTATCGCCGGCGCGGTCGGCGCGTTCTGCGTGCTCCTCGCGTTCGGCGCGAAGGGCACACCTGCGGTCGTTATGTCCATCGTCTTCGCGGGCGCGCCCATCGTCAATGCCATCATCTCCATGCTGGTTCATCCTCCCGAGGGCGGACTGTCCGCGTTAAAGCCGCCGTTTTTGCTCGGCATCTTGCTCGCGGCGCTGGGGGGCTTCCTCGTGACCAAATACCGCCCCGAACCCGCCAAGCAACACATCCCGCCCGCGCCCCCGATGAACCCCGCTGCTGTCAAACAAGCCAACACGCCACTGAGTGGTTAGCACGTTGGCACGTTGGCACGTTCCAACGTGTCAACGTGCCAACGTGCTGACGTTCCAACGTGCTAACGTGCTAACGTGCTAACGTGCTAACGTGCTAACGTGCCAACGTGCTAACGTGCTAACGTGCTAACGAGATGTTTGCTCGCACCGCTCTCACCTCCTATCAACTATCCGCCCTGCGCGCGCTGTGGGCGGAACTCATCCCACGCAACCGGTTCTACACGCAAAAACTCCCCACGAGCGCGCCGCAGAGTTTAGAGGAGTTCTTCGCCCGCGTGCCCTTCACGACCAAACAGGAACTGGTGGACGACCAAATCGCTCACCCCCCCTACGGCACCAACCTGACCTACCCCGTTGAGCGTTACGTCCGCTTCCACCAGACCAGCGGCACGACAGGCAAGCCGCTGCGCTGGCTGGACACGCCCGAAAGTTGGAACTGGATGGTAGACAACTGGGTGCGCATCCTGCAAGCATCGGGCGTGGTGCCGGGCGACCGCATTTTTTGTGCGTTCTCCTTCGGACCGTTCATTGGCTTCTGGCTGGCGTTTGAAGCGGGCGTGAAGATGGGCTGCCTGTGCATTCCCGGCGGCGGCATGAGCAGCGCGGCGCGGCTGCGCACCATGCTGGACAACCACGTGACGGTGCTCTGCTGCACCCCGACCTACGCGCTGCGGCTGGCGGAGGTCGCCGCGGAAGAAGGGATTGACCTCGCCCCGAGCACAGTCCGCATTATTCTCGGCGCGGGCGAACCGGGCGCGAGCATCCCCGCAACGCGGGCGCGCATCGAATCGCTGTGGCGTGGCGCACAGGTGCGCGACCATCACGGCATGACCGAGATCGGACCGGTTAGTTTTCAATGCCCTGCCCGACGCGGCGTGCTGCACGTTATGGAAGACGCTTACCTCCCTGAAGTCATTGACCCGCAGACGGGCAACCCCGTCGCGCCTGGGGAGCGGGGCGAGCTCGTTCTCACCAACTTGGGACGGCTTGGCTCCCCCCTCATCCGCTACCGCACGGGCGACCTTGTCAAGACAGCACCGACAACGCCATGCGCCTGCGGCCGCTATGACCTTGCGCTGGAAGGCGGTATTTTAGGGCGCACCGACGACATGGTCATTGTGCGCGGCGTCAACCTCTACCCCAGCGCGGTGGAAGCCGTCCTACGCGACTTCGAGGCGGTGGCGGAGTATCGCGTCGAAGTCTTCACCGAGCGCTCCATGCAGGAGATGCGGATTCAGCTCGAACCCACCCCTCACTGCGCCGACCCAGCGGCACTGGCGCGAGATGTGGAAGCCGCCTTCCGCCACGCCTTCGACTTGCGCGTGCCTGTTATCCTCGTTCCACCGGGCACGCTGCCGCGCTTTGAACTCAAGGCGCAGCGCTGGGTGCGGAGATCCTGACATAAGCGAGGCGAAAGACGACTGGTGTGGGATGAGAGCCGTTTCTACTGCAACGCGGCCTGGTAGCCCGTCGGGGCTACCTTGCGGCGAAGTTGGCGCACATGAAATCACTACGCATCGCCTCGGGCAGCACGGGTCAGCGCATCGCGGACGGCGGGCGGCGACGCGGGCATCGGGAGTATGGCGGGCAGTTGAGTCACACCATCAGTTGTGCTAAAATCTGCGATGAAGGTGAGGGGAATGGCAACGAGCACGTTGACAGTGCGCCCGATAGCCCGGAGGATGTGAAGCGTGTCGTGATGGAAGTGAGAGAAAAGGCGGTGCTGGATTTGTTGCAGCGCGGGTTGATTTTAGCGGGCAAAGGTGCGGAGGTTTTGGGGGATGTCCAAGCACGACTTTCTACTGTGGATGTCGCAGCAGGACATCTCGCCGTTTGACGAGTCGCTACATCAGCGCGGGCGAAGCCGCTGCTATTGTCCTTGCGAAAGAGGAATCGGCATCGCTGGTTTTGATGGACGACCGCCTCGCTCGCGCTGCCGCTCAAGGCCTGAGGCAGCATGGGACAGCGCATCGTGGACAGCGGGCGGCGCAGCGGGCATGGGGAGTATGGCGGGCAGCGTAGGTTGTGATACTTATGGCAAAAATGCCCACGACTGACACATCTGCACAATCCAGCGTCGCGGAAATAATTGACCACCTCCGCGAGGCGGTCGGGTGGAAGCGACTCACGCCCGCTGAGGTGACGGCACGCTGCGAGAAGATCATTGCCGCCCTGCGCGCGGCGTTGGGCATCTTGCGTGCGACATGCCCAGATGTCCACTGAGCTCTCTGCCAAAGGCGCGATCGAGTGCTGGGAACTCGCGCCGCGCACACATGATTTAGTGGAGGTGGTTGACGACATCCTTGCGACCCGCACGCTGGAACCCGATGTGCGAAGGTAGCGCCGGTCAACACATCGCGGATGGCGGGCGGCGCGGCGGGCATGGAGAGCAGGAAACGTAATGCCAGATATCACTCATCTACCGCACAGTTCGCGAGTTCGCTGATAGGGGCGTGCAATGGTTGCTGTCGCGCCCGGAGAACCTGCGCGGACTGCTGCAGATTCTCGCGCCTGACCTCGCGGCGGCGGTGGATACCTCGCGGGCGCAGGCGGTGCCTACGACGTTCATCCCCGACGACCTGCGTAAGCAGGAGTCGGATGTCATTCATCTCGTTCCTTACCGCGACCCCGTCAGCGGCAAGGTGCGCGAGATTTGGATTTACATTCTAATTGAGCATCAGTCGCGCCCCGACCCGACGATGGGGTTGCGGCTGCTGCTTTACATCGCGGAACTGTGGGAGACACAGCGGCGCGAGTATCTGAGACAGAAGACACCGGTCTCGCGGTGGCGGCTGCATCCGATTGTCCCGATTGTGTTCTACACGGGATGGCGACGCTGGCAGCCTGACCTCAGCGTGGCAGCGCTGATGGATTTGCCCCAGCCGCTGAGGGAGTTCACGCCGCGCTTCCGTGCGCTCTACCTGCCGCTCAAGCAGACGCCATCGGAGAGGCTGACGGCGAGGGGACATCCGTTGGGCTGGGTGTTAAAGGTCATGCGCGCCGAGGATGCCGCAGCAGCGGAGATGACATCAGAACTGCAAGAGGCGGTCGCGGGGTTGGAAGGGGTGTCTCAAAAGGACCGTGCCGCGTGGGCTGAGGCCATATACTTTCTGTGGCTGTTGATTCACCACCGCCGTTCGGCTGAGGAGCATGAACGGCTGGAACAAGTGATCCTGAACTCCATTCGCGCCCGTCGGCGCAGAGCAGAGGTGAGCAGAATGTTTAAGACAATGATAGACCTTTGGCGAGAGGAAGGCGCAGCGCAAGGCATGGTGAAAGCCAAGCAAGAGGACGTTCTCCACTTGCTGCGTCTGAAATTCGGCAAACTGCCGCCCGCGTTTGTTAAGCGGGTGAAAGCCGTCCATAGCGTGGAGCAACTGGACGCGCTGTTTGAGCAATCGTGGGAGGCACATTCTCTGAAGGACATCCGCTGGCGCGCTAAGAAGCAGAAATAAAACCTCAGCGATGTCGTCCGTCGCGCCGCGACGGCATCCGCGACGGCGTCGCGGGCCACTTTGTAGGAGGAAAATCTGCGGTTATCTTCAAACCTGTATCGAATCGGAACCGGGAGTCACCATGCCCAAGAAATCACTTCTCATCGCTTTAGGCAGCACGGGACAGCGCATCGTGGACGGCGTGCTGCGCCGCGTGCATTGGGAATACGGCGGGCAGCAGTACACGCCGTGGGTGCGCGTGCTCAATCTGGAGACGGACGCGCGCGGGCGCGGCGAATACATCCGCGATGAGGATATGCTCATCCTCAAAGTGGATGACGCGCAGAAGTCCGCCCTCATTCAGCAGCCGGAGAACTACGCGCTCTCGATGGATTTGCCCGCGTGGATGGACCGCGCCACGTTCAACATCCCCGGCGCGCTCAACGGCACGGGGGCGGGCAACATCCGCATGTTCGGGCGGCTGGGGTTTTTGTTCCCCGACAACTTCGTGGGGCGCGACGGGCGCCCCGGGCTGATCGGGATGCTGCGGCAGCGGCTGCTCGACTTGCAACGGTTGCAGGTGTGCGATGACGTGCGCAGCGTGAAGCCCGATGGCACAATGGAGCAAATCACCTTCCCGCCGGAGGACCCGCTGACGGTTTACGTCATTGGCACGCTCTGCGGCGGGACGGCGGGCGGCTGCTGCGTCGATTTTGGCTACCTGTTGCGGCGGCTGGCGAACGACCTCAACTTCGGGGCGCAACTGCTCCTGCGCATTGGCATCTTTACGATTCCTGCCGTCGGCGAGCCGAACGAGGTGCGCAAGCAGAACGCCTACGCCGCCCTGATAGAACTGAACCACTTCCACTGCTCCGACGCCAAGCCCTACGAGGCGATTTTCCCCGACGAGCCAGGGCACAAGTTCGTCGCTCCCAGTGAGAAGCCTTACGATTACATCTTCCTCACCCAGCCGCGCCAACCGACGCAGGAGGCGGAGCGGCTGCTCAACGACAGCCTCGCACAGTATCTCTACACCGACATTTTTCTGGGGCACACGCAAGCCGTCGTCGCCGCGCGGTCGAACGTCGGCTTAAACCTCATCAACACCGACCGCAAGGGCGCGCCCGAAGCCTATTTGACCTTGGGGATTTCGTCCTTAGAGTTCCCCGCGCAGCAGGTGATGGAGGGCTGCACGGCGCGGCTGCTCAAGGGGATGTTCGACCGCTGGCTGACGCCTTACAAGGAGTCCGCGCCGGGCGAACTCATCACCCGCGTGCGCGAATCGCTGGGGCTGACGGAGGAGCAGATTCGCGGCACCCTTCTGCGACTGGAGGGCGCGGACGCCTTGTCTTTGCGCGAGCGACTCGCCCGCAAGGTGGAGGAGGCGCAGCGCAACGCGGAGCGGACGATGAGCCCTGGTCCGCTGACGGCTGCGCAGCAGAAGTTGAACCTCGCGTTTCAGCACCAGCCGATTGAGGGCATAGACCCGTATCCCGACGTGCCGCTCAACTCGGTCATCGAGCAACTCAGCCGCAACGAGCAGGCGACGCGGCGCGAGATGAACGGCGCGCTGAACCGGCTGATCCGTGACGCGCTGCTGACCCTTCCCTCCCCCCTCGCGCAAGGAGGGGAATCCCGTGGAGGGGTTGATTTTGCCAAGCAAGTCGTGCGCGTCGTGCAGGAACTCGTGAATGAACTGCAGCAGAACCTGACGCAGATGAACGCGGAGGGTCTGACGCCCGCGCAGAGCCGTCAGCGCTTGCGCGAGGAGGCGTTGAAGGGGGCACGCGACGAGTTCGGCAAGGCATCGCAGAAGCGATTCTTCCGCGCCGGTGCGCAGAAGCGCGCCCTGCTGCGCTGGGGCAACGAGTTGCGCGAACTGTTCATAGCGCGGCTGGACGCGCAGGCGGAGTTAGTGGCGGCGCGATTGCTTGGTGATTTCTCGCTGCGGTTGCAGCAACTCGCGCGGCGGCTGGAACGCGTCGAAAAATTAGGGCGCACCCTGCGCGAACACTTTGCTGCGTTGGAAGAAGAACGCGACGCCCGCGTCCCCCAGATGAGCGGCAAGGTCCTCTTCTACCCCCGCCAGACGCTCGACCGCGAGTATCAAAACGCCCTGCACGCCTACGCCACCGAGCGACCGGGTTTCATCGCCGCCGCGCCGGGCGTGACCCTGTGGCAGGCGTGCGAGCAGCGGGCGCAGAACGAGACGCTGCGGGCGTGGGCAGCGGTCATGGAGGAAGCACTGGCAGAAGGCATCCAAACCTTCTTCGATGAGCGCCCCGACGACCCCGCTGAAGTGCGCTTCAACGAGCCGCGTCCGTCCGATGTGCAGTTGTTGATGGGAACGGGGCGCGGCTACTTCCAATCCCTGCTGAACTACGACGCCCTTGCCGCTGCCTCCGCCAACGACCTCCAGCAAACCGCTGAGTCCGCCAACCTGTTCCTGCGCCTCGACACCTCCCACCTGCGCCACAACCCCGGCGGCAACAAGGCGTATTCGTTCGTCGTCGCCACCCGCGACCCGCGTGACGTGTTCAACTACACGGCGTTGGGCTACCTCTACGCGCCCATTCCACACGAGCCGCACCGCATCACCTTCCTGCGCGAGCGCGGCGGGTTCTCGCTCCCCATCGTCGCGGGCTGTGCGACAGCGGACGACCTCGCACACGACGGCTCGTTCCGCCGCGCCTACGAGGACTTTTACGGCGCGTCGCCCAACCGCACCCTGCACAGCCGCACCGACATCGCGTGGATTCCACTCGAAGGCTTAGACAAGGGCGCGCAGAACGTGAAGGAGGGGCGCGTGTTAGTGGCGTGGGCGTGCGGGGTGCTGGACGTGGTGCTGCGCCCGCGCACGCTGTTTCACCTGCGCGTCCCCCCCACCGGACCGGGCGACACGGGCGACCGCTACCTTCCGTGGGGCTTGAAGTCGGCAGCGGATGCGATTGAGCAGCAAGGCTTGGCGCCCGAGATTGACCGCCGCTTGCGCGAGAACCTGGATGTGAACGGACCCGCGCACGTGCTGAAACAGTTCGACGCCTTCATGGCGAAATACTACACCGTCCCGCCCGGCGAGGAGGCTGAGACGTGGGTGAGCGCCGAGTTAGGCAAAGCCTTCCCGCCGCGCGGGGAAGTGATCGCACGGCTGCAGGACTACGCCGAGAGCGACGCGCGGCTCAAGGAACTGTGGGTGCAAACCTACGGGGCGCAGACGGTCCACCCGCACACGCTGTTCCGCAAAGCGGATGGCAAACTCTACCCCGCCGATGGTTACTACTGCCACAACCGCACGCCCGCCGGGGTGTGCCTGCAACCCCTGAACGACGAGAGCGGCGAGCCGATGACAAGATGTCCGAAGTGCGGGAAGGTGTATCGGTTTGCATAACAAGCGTCCTCGTGATCGAAATTGGAAACAACCGACGACGAGGACGACGACAAGGACGAGCACGAGAGAGCGGATGAGGTAGATGAACGAGGAGATCGTGTTATAATGGATGGAGTCAAGTGGAATGGCATTCATCGAAACAGACCCATTCGGAGACGACATCGAACTGACCGACGAACGCTGGCAGCACCTCACTTCGCGCCATCCCGAATTGGCGGCACATCGGGACGACTTGCAAGCCACCATCCGCGAACCAAACGTGGTCTATCGCAGTCGGACCGACCCAATGCAATAGGGTTTCTACAAGTTAGTGGACACACAGTTTGGTGCAATGTATCTGATGGCTGTCGTGATTAAGACCGCTTCCTCGTTCATTGTGATGGCGCGACTCACCCGCACATTGCGACCAGGAGGTGACTGGGTATGGCTGAAAAGATAAGCATGGGATATGACCGCGAAGGTAACATTTTGGAGATATTCTTCGGCGACCCCGCCCCTTCCATCGCTGACGAAGTGGAAGAAGGCATCTTCGTCGGCAGGTTTCCCGACGACAACCGCGTGGTCAACATCATGATTCTCACCTTCACCAAGCGGTTCAAGGGACTGGAGCTGCTGGACGTTCCATTGGAGTTGTCTGTGGCAGCAGGGTGAGGACGCTATGCGTTTATTCGTTCCCCATTCGTTGACAGCACGAGAGCGGCGAGCCGATGACACGCTGCCCCAAGGGCGGGAAGGTGCATCGCTTGGCGTGAGAAACAGTGAGGTGACAATACTTATTGCAGAAAGGCTCAAGGTTGGTTGATATATCCTCTCAACCCATGCACGGCAGAAACTTAAACTTTGGGTTACCTCATAAAACCTCTCCCTGAGAAACTCTTGAAGAGACCCCATACACTCTATGAAGGCAATAGATAAAGCCCTTTCGATCACCCGTCCAACTTGCTCTACGGGATTAAGGTCTGGACTATTATAAACACGCCTCGCCTGCCCGCGTGTAAAAGGCGTGTCCGTCGCTGATGATGCGGTTGCCGTCGTAGGCGAAACTGTAACTGCCCGTGCTGTCCGTCTTCGTAATCCGACTGCCGTTAAGGTGACTCTGAAGCCGACTGCGTCACTCTGGCATACGTTACTTGGGAGTATATTTTGCGCTCCGGGTCAAAAAACTCGTAGCCCACACCAGTATCACAAATGAGACGGCAATAAGTGACATCCTCCCTATGGACGGCGTCTTGAAAGCAGCCATACTCGCGGCACCGCTCATGATGGAAGCGATGAAGCCAACAATCCTGATTGGGAGACGCTTGTCCAGGCCCCAAGATTTAACTAACCATATCATAGTAAACGCTAAACACCCCCCTCCACTGAATGCACTAAACCAATAGGCGAAAGTTTGAAATCCCATCTCTAACATAAAAATGGCTGCGAGAAAGGTGCTCAACGCAAAACCCAAGTACCAGTATAATAACTGCCTCATGTCCTCCCTATTCACCTCGATTCGGGCATCCAACCGAGAGGACGCCCAATGCCTGGATGCAAAATCACCTCTCCTAAATTAATCCCAGATTGATGGACTAATCCTCTCTACACCTCCTGCAACGGCACCAGTTGCAATAGGGGCTCCAAGTCCTACAGTCAAGCCTTCAGCCACGGACGTTTCGGTAATGGTTTTGGCAGTAGTCCCTACAGCCCATGGCGCGGCGATTACCAGGACCGATATCACCGCTACACCTATTCCCCACGATACCGCTCCCCACCAATTAATCGGCTGACCTTTGACAATATCGTAAGCCACACTGCCACCAGCTGCCCCTATAGCGAGGAGGGGTACAAACAACCAAACGGGGATATGTCCGGTAGGATCCACCGCATTCACGGGGGTGTTCTCCACATAGGCGTAACGGTTTAGACTCTGCCGTCGTGTGATCTCCCCCAACCACGTATCCGCACTGATAAACCGCCCCACCAGCGGGTCATAATACCGCGCCCCGACGTGCATCAACCCGTCGTCGCCATCGTTCCGATACCCCCATTGCCCCGCATACTTGTAAACATTCCCGCTGCTGCCTGCGCTGCTCTCGATGTTGCCGAACGCATCGAACGTCGTCGTTTGGGTGATGCTTTGTGTGTCGTTGCTGAGTTGCCGCGTGCTGCCCAGCCCGCCGCCCTAACCCATCATACGTGAAATCGCTCGTCCCTGTCAAGAGGAAAACAACCTGCACCAGTTGCTCGTCGCAAGACAACGGACCACGGGACCACAGGACCACAGGACTAAAGCCACCCGGTCGTATGGTCAGGGGTCTCGTGGTCAGTGGTCCTGTGGTCCTGTGGTCTCCCGTTCCCGTTGGCACGTCGGCACCCGAGCGAATCTCATGGAGCGCCTCAGCAGGTCAGGAACGGACGCGCGTTTGCCGTCAGCGTGGTAGGATAAAGATGGGGCTTTTGCCCGCCGCTTCGGTGACGGCGGCGCCCGGCGAGGCCGTGGGAGAACGTGACTGCCACCCAGTGGTTGCCGCTCACCCAGGCGAGGGCGGGCAGGCGCGTGCGCTGCAACGCGACGGCATCCCCCCACAGCCCCTCGGTTGTCAGCCCCTTGGCTTGCGCCGCCTGCGCCAGCCCTGCCATCGTCGTCCCCGTCGCGTCGATGCCTGCCCTGCGTGCCAGTTCCTCTTTCGTCGCCTTCACCCCCAGCCGTTGGCAGAGGGCGAGCAGGGCGGCGGGACCGCAGTCAGATTGGGTGCGTAGGGGAGGGTGAGAGGTGAGGAGACGGGCGGGCAGGGACGCACCGCCCCGATGGGCTGGCAGGGACGCACCGCCCCGATGGGCTGGCAGGGACGCACCGCCCCTACTTTGCGTTTGTGTCAGTTGGCGAATCTTCGCCTGCGCGGGGGTGGTGAGCGGGGTGTGGGGATGCAACTGGACGAACTGCCTTTCTTTTTACTCGTGCGCCGTCGCCGTTTCCACGAACGGGGCGAGCCGCCGTTTGAGCGCCTGCCGCGCGCGGTGGGCGCGGACGCGGACGGTTTCCTCGCTGCAGCCGACAACGGCGGCGATGTCACGGTAGGATAAGCCTTGATACTCGCGTAAGATGATGACAGTGCGCTGGTCTTCGGGCAGGCTGTGGACGGCACGACGAACGGCGTGGACAAGTTCGGCTTTCTGCCAGTCCTCGACCACATCGGAGGGGTCAATGAAGTGTTCCACCTCTTTTTCGTCGTCGTCGGTCGCCATCTGGCTGACGGGCATCTCGCGGCGGGCGGAGTGCTTGAAGTAGTCGGCGGTGAGGTTCTTGGCGATGGTGAACATCCACGTCGAGAACTTCATCCCCAACTGGTAAGTGCGGCGGCGGTCGTAGATGCGGAAGAAGGTGTCTTGCAGCAGGTCTTCGGCGGCGGTGCGGTCGTTCAATAGGCGATACAGGAAGCCGAACAGCGGCTGCTGATACCGCTCGAACAGCACGCCGAGCGCCTGCGTGTCGCCCTTGACTACCCGCGCCATCAGTTCCTCGTCGGATGCCATGAAGATCCGAGTGGGTTGCTGTCAACGGATTTCGGTAACGGATGAAGCGGTTTCTCCTTTCCCCTCCCCTCCCACGAGGGGAGGGGAAAGGAAATAAAGCCGACCACGTAACTCGACGACCTCACTCAAATCAATCCGTTAACGAAATCTGTTGACAGCGACCTATTGACCAGCGAATTAGACGGCTCGGGGCGGAACGATGTTCCTCACCCTGGGGGGCGGGCGGCGGGGTGTTTTGCTTCGAGCGACTTGGCGGCGGCGGCGATGGTGTGGGCGGCGGTTTCAATGCTGGTGCGTTCGGCGTTGATGAGGAGATGGTAGAGGCTGGGGTCGTCCCACTGGACGTGATAATGACGGCGAATGTAAGCGGCGCGGCGGCGGTCGCTGAGGCGAATTTTCTTCAAGGCGGTCTGGTAGTCAATGTCCTCTGCCGCCATGACCGTTTCCGCCCGGAACTCTTCGGAGGCAAACACCCGCACATGCAGCACGTCGGGCAGGTCGCGCAGCACCATCATCCCACCCCGCCCGACGATGATGACGCTGCCGTGCTGATACAAGCGGTGAATCGTCGCTTGGGTGAACTGAAGATACTGGGCGCGGTCGAGAAAGTGAACCTCCTCTGTCGTCTCCGCCTCCTGGGGCGGCAGGTAGAGGGGCACCTGATACGGGAAGTCCATCGCCCATACATAGGACGGATAGGTTTCCGTCATCCCTCTGCTTCCCTCGTCAAAGAGCAGTCCCAGCAGAAACGCTTTGATGCCTGATTCCTCCTGTTCGTCGAACCGTTCGACTTCGTGTTCGGGGACGTTCGCGGCACGCGCAACCTCCGTGATGAGACGTTTGTCCACCACTTCGTAGCCCAGTAACTCGGCGGCGCGCGCCGCGATGTCTATGCCTCGGGTGCCTAATTCGCGGGAAATGGTGATGACTGCCATACCTCTCTTCCCTCTCAATCTGACGTCCTCCACGAATGTTCGTGCGTCCAGCCCAGCAGCCTCTTCGCCTTCTCGCAGTTGAAGAAGCTGTTGAACCCGGACAGGTCGCCCCTGATGGGAACGTCGGGATAAAACCGCTCCGCCAGTTCCCGGCTGGGCGTGCTGCTGTTCGTGTCAGCGGCGATGATGAAAAACGCCTCGTGTCCTTTGAAGTCCGCTTCAATCGCCAGACGGCAGGCGCGCGCGGCATCGCGCACGTCGGTGTAGCCCCACAAACTCTGGTCCTTGCGCGGCGTGCGCGGGTGGGTGCGCCAGTGCTGATAATGCCCCGGCAGGATGACGCCGTGAAAGCGAAGACTGCTCAACGTCATGTCGCCATGCAACCGGGCGAAGGCGTCGCCCTGCATCTCGCCCACTAACTTGGACAAACTATAACAGTCCTCCACCCGCTTGGGGTGATTTTCGTCAATCGGAAAATAATCGTAGCGCGGGTGGCGACTGTAGGACAAGCCGATGGCGTTGACGCTGGACGCCATGCACACCTTTTTGATGCCCATCTTGGCGGCGGCTTCCAGCACGTTGTAGTTGGCAATCGTGTTGTTGGCGTAAACGACGGCGGGCGGCAGACCGTAAGGGCTGGCATACGCCGCTAAGTGAATCACGGCGTCGCAGCCGTGAAGCGCCTGGAACACCTCGCCGATGTTCTGCATGTCCACGCGGTAAAACTCGACCTTGCGTTGCTCCGATGGCACGCGGTCAAGGCTGCGCACTTCGTATCCGTGCGCCAGCAGTTCGTCAATGACAAAATGCCCGATGCGACCACTGCCGCCGGTGACGGCAACCTTCATAGCGCTTCTCCTGTGTGCATGACGCAGAATTTGTGACTTGCAGGGGTGCGCTCAGAGGGCACCCGCCGTGCCAGCCCCATTTCGGCGGTTCAAAATCGGGCTGGCAGGGACGCACCGCCCCTACAAATGTCCCTGAACGGGACTGGCAGGGACGCCCGCCCCTACAAATATCCCTGAACGGGACTGGCAGGGACGCCCGCCCCGACGAATGTCCCTGAACGGGGCTGGTAGGGACGCCCGCCCCGACGAATGTCCCTGAACGGGGCTGGTAGGGACGCCCGCCCCGACGAATGTTCCTGAACGGGACTGGCAGGGACGCCCGCCCCGACGAATGTTCCTGAACGGGACTGGCAGG
>JANWYM010000059.1 GCA_025055355.1 Abditibacteriales bacterium | reverse complement strand
TCTCTGCAGGAGCCGCTGGGGGCGACGCTGACGCTGGCGTTCGCGGCGGCAGTGCGGGAGGTCGCGTCCGCTTCCCACCCGGGCATGGCGGTGCGCGCCGAGGCGGTGTTGCTGCTGCCCGAGGGCGCTTGCGCGGAGGGCGTCATGGTCGCGCAGGCGCTGCGGCAACTCGCCGAAGGAGCGGCGACCGACAAGTTTCCGTTTGAAATGGTCTATCTCCTCTGCCCCGCCAACGCGGAGGGGATGCGGCTGAGTGACGAGGAACTGCGCGAATTATGCGCTTACTTCCTGCTGCTGCGCACGGTCAGCGACCTCCATGAACGTCTGCGCCGCCAAGAGTTCGACTTCGGACCCCACGGGAGGTTGGGCACTTTCGGGTTAAGCGTGTTAGAGTTCCCAGCGCACGACTTGGTGCGCCAACTGAGCCGTCACTACGGCAGACAGTTGGTGGAAAAAGCGCTGCTCACGCCCGACCCACAGACGGAGGCGATGCGACAGGCGGCGCAGGTGTTCGCAGGCACTCATCACCTCACAACCGATCAGGTGGAGACGCTGCGCGCATACCTGCTGCAAAGGCTGGAGAACGAACTGACCATCGGTGCGTTTGTGTTTGAGGAGGTGCCGCGTTCCCGCTGGCATATCGCGTTAGCCACGTTTGACGCTTTCTTCCGCCGCGAGCGGTTCGGGCGCGTGTTGAACGCCCTGCGACAGAACGCCGAACGACTACGAACGGAACGGGCCGACGCGGTGCGGCAGAAGGTGGACGAAATCGTTGAATCCACTCGTGACCCGCAGAACGCTCTCACTTTTCTTGCTGCGTTGAACCGTCTGATTGACGAGACCCGCAAGCGTTTCTTCACCGTGGCGGCGGTCCGGGAACTGGCGGGAGGGGAATCCCCACCGCCCGCCCTGCAAAGCAAACTGGACGAGTTGCGCCACGCCGTCGCTGCCGTCCCGCACGGGTCGTCTATCGTCGTTAAGAGCCTGTTGCTAACCTTGCTGCTGGCGCTGCCAACGCAAGTGGGGCTCAACGCTCTCGCGCAAACGGGCGGGGAAGTTTTTGCGTGGTTGACTGCCCCCGTCTCGTGGGGACTGGGGCTGTTGCTGCCCGCTGCGTTCGTGTTGCTGGCGGGCTGGCGGGCGATGCAGCAAGCCGTTCAACGGGTTCAGAACTCAGCGCGCGACTGCGCCCGCTGCATCGAGGAACAATACAAGTCCGAACTGCGCGCCCAGACACAAGCACGGTTGGCGGAAGTGCTGGAAGCCCTGTTTCTCTTGACGCTGGACACCCCGACGCTGCGACGAGATTATCCCCAATACCAGGGCGAGAACGAGTGCCGTGAAGTCGAACGGCTGCAGCAGCACCTGCAAGCCCTGCCGACCCTGCTGGAAGCCGACGAGCCTGAAGAACGGATGGTGTGGCGGCTGAACGTGCTGGACTGGGTGCAGCCGCCGCCGGTTTTTCCCTACCGCAACACCCCGACATTTGCCGACTGGCAGGGCGAATGTCAGCGGCTCATTGAGAGCGGTCTTCTCAAAGGCTGGCGGCAAACGGACGCGAGGGGGTTGTCAAGGCGCGTTGTCGAGTTCACCCGACGGGGCGTGGCTTACGTCCTTGACATCTCATTGGACCAGTTCGCCCGCCAGCACCTCCTGCAAAACCACACCGCCACGCAGTCAGCAACCGATCTCTCCAATCAGATGCGGCGGCGCAGCCGACCCTTGCTGTTGGCACGGGCGGAGGGGATGAAGTTAATACCGACACCTCTCCTGGGGTTGTCCGACCCATCCCACAGCGCATTAGGGAAATGGCTGGCGAACGCGGGCGGTTTGCACGAGGCAATGGAACAGGCGCTCACTTACCCCCAACGCTACGAGTTCGTGCTGCTGCAATTGGCACATCATGTATCGGTGGATGCCTTGCGGGCGTTACCAGTATGGGAGGAATCGCCCACATCTCCTGCGCGACATCCGAGCGCGTGAAAATCGTCGTCGTCCTCGTCCTCGGGTGTTTGCGGACTTCGCGAACGAAGCCCGATTATTTTCACGCGGGAAGGTTCGTAGTTAAGGGTTCATCGGTGTCCTGCCACCCCACCCCCAACAAGTTGGGGGCTCCAGACTGGTTATTAAAGTAGCCCGCGACGCCGTCGCGGATTATCCGTCGCGGTGCGACGGACTACATCGGAGGTAACATGACAACTACGCTCTCGGATTCACTACCGCGCTTACTGCTACTGACCAGCCTGCTGTTCGGCGGGTTGGCGTATCTATTCGTCTGGGTGCAAGCGGTGCGCGGCGCGCCGCTGCCCGTTGGGGCGGCTTGGCTCATTGCCTTACTTTGCTACGCCGCCCTGCTGGGCGGATTGCTCCTGCTCTACTGGTTGAGCGACACTCTTTTTCCAGAGTTCCCTCAATTGCTGACGGAATGGACCGAACGGGTAGGCGTCGCGCGTTTTGAGGGATGGGGCATCGCGGTTGGAATCGGGGCGGCGCTGCTGTGCGCGGCGGAGGTGCCGGCTCTGCTGCCCTTACCGGTGCTGATGGGGCTGGGTTTTCTGGCGATGTTAGCGGTATCATCGCGCCCCATCCCGCCAGAGGAGACACGCTCGCTTTATCGCCCCGCCGATGTGCCAGAGCATCAATTGACCTTACCCCTGCCGCTTGATACTGCACCTCCTGCTGTCTTGCCTGAAGGCGTTGAAATGCGCACATACCAATGGTCTGTGGTGTGGGCGCCCGACCAAGGCGCCGAGCAAGCGATGTCCGTCGCTATTCGCCTCTCCCGCTTGCAAGAGTTCCGCGACAAAAACCCCTACGGCAAAGAGCCGCAGCCGCAGGTAGTGGACTTTCACGAGTTCGTGACGCGTGGCATCACGGGCGAGGTGCATTACGCCGCCGCCCATTTTGAGAAGGAAACAAAGCAGCGCGGCTGGACACCGTTCCATGAGGTTTGCAATGTGCTCGCCTTCGTGCAGAGCCTGCCCTACCACTTGGATGAAGAAACGATGGGGCGCGCCGAGTATTTCCGCTACCCAATTGAGACGCTCGCCGACGGCACGGGCGACTGCGAGGACACCAGCATCTTAGCCGCCGCGCTGCTGAGGACCTTACAGCACGATGTCGTCCTCCTGCTTGTGCGTCCGCAGGCGGGTGAGGCGGGACATGTCGCCATCGGAGTCGCAGTGCGCGGCTTCCCTACCCAGCAACGCGAGGGGCTGGTGAAGCAGCAGTATCTCTACTGCGAAACCACTGCCGAGGGCTGGCACGTCGGTGAAGTGCCTGACCAATATCGGGGATGCGTTATTGAGGTGCATCCGGTATGAGCCGTTAGCGCGTGAGGGCTTAGAACCTGTCCCCAAAATGACTGTCCCTCTGCGCCAGGGGATCACAGGGGGTTGGTGTCCTCATTTTGAACCTCCCCCAACCCCTCCTTGGTCAGGAGGGGAGCTTTGGGGATCGGCTCTTGGGGTGGGGAGCGTGTGATGATTGACGACCGCGACAGATTGCGCAGCGATGAATCACCGCGCTCTGCCCACTTCAAGCCGTTCGGGGTGGGGGCTGACAAACCAACGTAGAGGATGACTGCGCTGCGCTCGTCATGACGGTAGGTGCAGGAGTGTCATTGCGAGGAGCGCAGCGGCGAAACAACCTCCTCAACCGCATCATGCTGAACAACTTCCGCTTCGGTTTATTCCGCTTCGTCCTGACCGCGCAGCAGAACGCCGCGCTGTCGACAGAGGAGCATGTCGGCGCGCTGTTGCGCGACCGCTTTGGCTCTGCGCTCAAGCACGCCGTCTGCCCGTTTCTCAAGCAGTGCCGCACGGGATGCATTCTGCCGCGTCAGTGTGCCTACGCGCGGTTGTTTGAGACCACCCAAGAGGGCGTGAGCGCAGGCGACCTGCGAGGCAAAGACGTTTACCGCCCCTTCGTCTTAGAGCCGCCGCTGGACGGCAAAACGCGCTTCGCCCCCGGCGAGAGTTTGTGCTTCAACCTGCTGCTGGTGGGAGAAGGCATGGACTTTTTGCCCTACTTCGCGCTGGCGTTTGTGGAGATGGGACGGCACGGGTTTGGCATCGGGCGGGCGCGTTGGCATCTGGAGCGGGTGGTGAGCATCGCCCACTCGACGGCAGACGACGGCGCGCTGGTTTACGACGGCGCGCGGGAGCGGTTTATGAGCGATGTGCCCACGAAGGACTTCGCTGCCGTCGCCGCCGAGAGCCAATCCCTATCGAGCGCACGCATCACGCTGGAGTTGCTGACGCCGCTGCGAGTCGAGGATAAGAACGAACTGGCGCACGAGATCAACACCACCGTCCTGACCCGCGCCCTGCTGCGGCGCATCAGTCGCCTCTCGCACCTGTGGTGCGGGGAGGAACTGCAACTGGACTATCGGGGGCTGCTCGACCGCTGGGGGCAGACCATCACCTGTGAGGCGGAGGATTTACGGTGGGAGGACTGGCAGCGCGGCTCCATGCGACAGCGGGCGCGGCTCAAGTTGGGCGGGCTGCGCGGGCGGCTCCACCTCAGCGGTGAAATGTCAGACCTGCGTCCCTTCCTCAAGTTGGGTGAGTATCTGCACGTCGGCAAGCAGACGGTGTTTGGGCTGGGGAAGTATGTAATATGTGAAGCGTGAGGCGTGAAACGTGAAGCGTTAATTCCGCGCTCACAGCCTCCGCGTCCTTCGTTGCTCTAACGCCCGCAAAGATGTCTTGGCGAATGAACACCTCACCCCGCCCCGCTCTGCACCGACCAGCCGCCGTCCACTATCAAATATTGCCCCGTGATGTGCGATGCATCCTCGCTTGCCATGAAGTAGACGGCGGAGGCAATTTGGTGCGGTTCGGCGGGTCTGCCCAGCAAGCCGTAGCCGGCGGCGCGGGCGCGGAGTTCCTGTTCAGATATACCCTGTTCGGCGGCGCGGCGGATGTGAAAGTCGGTGATAGTAAAGCCCGGACAAATCGCGTTGACGCGAATCCCGTCTTTGCCGTGCGCGACGGCGAGGCTGCGCGTGAGCGATAGCACGGCGGCTTTGGTTGCATCGTAAAGCGGCATGTCGGCGCGCCCGACGAGGGCGTTGGCGGAGGAGATGATGACAATGGCGCCCGACTTTTGCTGCATCATCGTCGGCAAAACCGCTTTGCAAGAATACGCCACGCCCTTCAAGTTGACGCCGAGGATTTTCTCCCAGTCGTCTTCCGTCGCGTCGAGGAGGCTGCCGTAAACTCTCGCGCCCGCGTTGGCGACCAGGACGTCAATCCGCCCCCACGCATCGAGCGCCGCTCGCGCAAACGCCTGACAGTCCGTCTCGTTGGCTACATTTCCCTGACAAAAGAGGACCTCGCCACCGCTGGCTCGGATTTGCTCACGGGTCGCCTGTCCGTCGTTACTGGACACATCCGCAATAACAACGCGATAGCCTTCCTTCGCGAAGCGCAGGGCGCAGGCTTTCCCAATGCCCGCGCCGCTACCGGTGATGAGAGCGACGGGTTTTGCAGCGGACACTTTGAGATGCTCCCTCGAAAATCGTCGTCGTCCTCGTCGTCGTCCCCGTCGTCGGTGGTTTGTGAGGTTCGAGAACGAGGACGACGACGAGGACGATTATTTGAACTGTTGGTAGTAAGCCTCCACCGTTTCGTAATCCACCGTCGCATCGGGCGTCATGCCCAGCCGCTCATACAACTTCCGCCGCGCTCGCATGTCGGCGAGGAGGATGGCGCGGGCGTGGATGGCGACCTCGGCAGCGACTTCTATCGGCACAACGATCACGCCGTCGTCATCGCAGCCCACGATGTCGCCGGGGCGCACCTGCACGCCGCCGCAGCCAATGGGTGTCTGGACTTCGACTAAGTGAATCCTGCCCGGAATAATGGTGCGCCCCCGCGCACGGGCGCAAATCGGTGTCTTCTGCAGGACGACCTCCGCCGTGTCGCGGCAGTAGCCGTCGGTGACGATGCCCACCGCGCCGCGCGCGACCATGCTTAAACTGTTCGCTGAACCCCAGAACCCAACCTCGCCCGCGCCGCCCGTGTCGGTGACGATGACGTGACCGGGACGAATCTGTTCCTCGTAGCGGAGATGCCCGACCTCCTTGAACCAGATGCCGTGCGCGTTGACGATTTCCTCCGTCGTGTTCAACCTCCACATCGGGCGGTTCGCGGGCACGCAGCGCAGCGTGAACGCCACGCCCCAGAACTTCATTCCCGCCCATAGCGGGCGAATCTCGGGGGACATGAGACCGACGTTGAAGTAACCAATCCCGTCCATCGCATCGCACACGTCCACGACGCGGAGATACTTGAACTGCTTGAGTAGGTCGAAAGAGTCAGCCATGCGCTTTCACCTCATGCCGTCAGCGGATTTCGGTGATGGACCCCGGGCGGCTCACAGAACTGCCCGCAGGATCCAGGCGCCACGTGGCGCAGGCATCCTGATCGCATGATAGTTTTTCGTCGCTCCCCGCTCTTTTCGTCCTTGCCGCGCAACTTCCGTCCATCGTCCTTTGTCTTACAGATTCGACGACTTGGATGCTGCGGGAGTGACGTGATGAAGTTCCGCCTCAGTCTTTTGATTTTTGCAACGCTGATAGGCTCTGGGCTTGTGTTGTTCGCAGGCGAGGGCAAGGGCGGTAGGTCCGCTGCGCCTCCCGTCACGTTTGAGCGTGATGTCGCCCCGTTGGTGCGGAAATACTGCATCGCCTGTCACGGCGAAAAATTGCAGACGGCGGGCGTGGACTTTTCGATTTACCGCGACACGGCGTCCGTGCTGAAAGGGCAGGACGTGTGGGAGAAGGCGTCGCGCAAACTGCAATTGGGCGCGATGCCACCCAAAGGTCTGCCGCAGCCGACGACGGCGGAGCGGCACCTGCTTATCAACTGGATTGATTCCACTCTCTCGTCGGCGCACTGCGACATTAGGGACCCCGGGCGCGTAACGCTGCGGCGGCTCAACCGCGAGGAATACAACAACACGATTCGTGACCTGTTCGGCGTGGACCTGAAACCCGCCAACGATTTTCCCTCTGATGATGTGGGGTATGGCTTCGACAACATCGGGGATGTCCTCACGATTTCGCCGCTGCTGATGGAGCGGTATCTGGGTGCAGCCGAGAAGATTGCCGAGACCGTGATTTTCGCCGAGGACGCTCACGCGCCCGTCGCGCACTTCGAAGCCGAGCGGATGCCGCAGACGGGCGGTGACGGGGTGGTGATGGATGACGGGCGCAGTCTCTACTCGAACGGTCAAGTGACCGTTGACTTCAACTTCCCGAAGGACGGCGACTACATTCTCCGCGCTCGCGCCTACGAGCAGCACGCGGGCGAGGAGTTTGCGAAGATGACCTTCCGCCTGGATGGCAAGGACCTCACGACCGTCGAGGTGAAGGCGACGGAGAACGCACCGAAGATTTACCAAGTCCGCGTCACGGCGCAGACGGGCAAGCGGCAGTTCGCGGTCGCGTTCATCAACGACTACTACAACCCGCGCCATCCTGACCCCAAGAACCGCGACCGCAATCTCATTGTGGACTACATAGAAATCGTCGGGCCGCTGACGCCGCGCCCCAACACGCTGCCGGAAAGCCATCGGCGTGTAATTCCATGCGACCCCCCGCATACCGAAGACTGCGCTAAGAAAATTCTCCGCGACTTGGCGCGGAAGGCGTTCCGTCGTCCCGTGACCGATGAGGAAGTCAACCGCCTCATGCGCTATGTCAAAATGGCGGAAGAGGAAGGGGACAGTTTCGAGCGCGGGATTCAACTGGCTGTGCAAGCCGTGCTGGTTTCGCCGCATTTTCTGTTCCGCGTCGAACTGGACGCGACGAACGAAGTCCGCGACCTGAACGATTTTGAACTGGCGTCGCGTCTGTCTTACTTCCTGTGGAGTTCCATGCCTGATGAGGAACTCTTTGCTCTCGCCGAGCAAGGCAAACTGCGGGACCCGCAAGTCCTCGCGGCTCAGGCGAAGCGGATGATGCAAGACCCCAAGTCGCGGGCGTTTGTGCAGAACTTCGCGGGGCAGTGGCTGCAACTCCGCAACCTTGAGTTGGTCAACCCCGACAAGCAGCGGTTTCCTGATTGGGACGAGGACCTGCGCACTGCCATGCGCACCGAGACGGAGTTGTTCTTTGAGGACATCATGCGCAACGACCGCAGCGTGTTGGATTTCATTGATGCGAAGTTCACCTACCTGAACGAGCGGCTGGCGCGGCACTACGGCTATCGGGGCGTGAAGGGCAGCGAGTTTCGCCGCGTCACGCTCTCAGGCCCGCAACGCGGGGGGGTGTTGACGCAGGCAAGCGTGCTGACCGTGACTTCGAACCCGACGCGCACCTCGCCCGTCAAAAGGGGCAAGTGGATTTTGGAGCAACTGTTGAACGCGCCGCCGCCTCCACCGCCTCCGAACGTGGAGGAACTCAAGGAAGAGGGGCAGTTGCGCGGCACCCTGCGGCAGAAGATGGAGCAGCACCGCAAGAACCCGGCGTGCGCCACTTGCCATCAGCAGATGGACCCGCTGGGGTTCGCGCTGGAAAACTACGATGCGATTGGCGCATGGCGCACTCATGACGACGGGTTGCCGGTGGACGCCTCCGGCGAGTTGCCCAGCGGCGAAAAATTTAATACGCCCGCGCAACTCAAGGCGGTGTTGAAGAATCAAAGCAAGCGGTTCGTCCGTTGCTTGACGGAAAAGATGCTGACCTACGCGCTGGGGCGCGGGTTGGTCGCCGAGGACCGCTGCACCGTGGATGACATCACGCAGGCGGTCATCAAAAACCGCTACCGCTTCTCCGCGCTGGTGACGGAGATCGTCAAGAGCGAGCCGTTCAGGAAGAGGCGAGGCGACAAGAAGTGAACTGAACCGTCCTCCTCGTCGTTCTCGGCTGTTTCAACGCGGATGACTCGCAAACGTCCGATGACGAGGACGACGATGAGGAAGACGACGATTTTAACAGGAGGAAAAAAATGAAATCACACGAGATGCCCCGTCGCACGTTCCTGCGAGGGCTGGGGACGATGATTGCTCTGCCGATGTTTGAGGCGATGCTGCCGTCAGTGGCGAAAGCCGCCGCTGCGACGCCGACCATTCATGGCACGTTGAAGTTTCCCAACCGTTTGCTTTTCCTCTACGTGCCGAATGGTGTCCACATGCAGGATTGGAAACCGACGGCAGCCGGAACGGACTTCGAACTGCCCTACATCCTCGAACCCCTGAAGAACTTCAAAGACCACCTGCTTGTCCTCACAGGGCTGACCGCTGACAAAGCCCGTCCCAACGGCGACGGTCCGGGCGACCACGCTCGCGCGCTCGCCGCGATCCTAACGGGCTGCCAGCCGCGCAAGACTGCTGGCGCGGACATCAAGGTGGGCATCTCCGCCGACCAGTTCGCGGCGCAGAAGGTCGGGCATTTGACCAAGTTCCCCTCCTTGGAGCTGGGCATTGAGCGCGGGGCGCAGGCGGGCAACTGCGATTCGGGTTACAGTTGCGCCTATTCGTCCAACATCTCGTGGAGTTCGGAGTCCACGCCGGTGGCCAAAGAAGTCGACCCGCGCCTCGTGTTTGAGCGGCTGTTCTCCAACGGCGTGAAGAAAGAAGTGGAAGCCGCCGCCGAAAAGCGCGAGCGCTACAAAAAGTCCATCTTGGACTTCGTGATGGAGGATGCCCGCCGCTTGAAGGCACAACTCGGCGCCAACGACCAGCGCAAGTTGGATGAGTACCTGACCGGCATCCGCGACATCGAACGCCGACTCACCCGCGTCGAAACGGAGAACGGGAGCATTGAGGTCGGCATGAAAAAGCCCACGGGCATTCCCCGCGATTACGGCGAGCATGTTCGCCTGATGTTCGACCTGCTGGTCCTTGCCCTGCAAGGTGATTTGACGCGGATCGCGACGTTCATGTATGCCAACGAGGGCAGCAACCGTCCCTACCCCATGATTGGCATTCCCGAAGGGCATCACGACCTGTCGCATCACGGCGGCGACCCCGTGAAGCACGACAAGATTCGCAACATCAACCGTTTCCACATCACCCACTTCGCTTATTTGCTGGAGAAGATGAAGTCCATCCCCGAAGGCGACGGGACGATGCTCGACCACGTGATGATTGCCTACTGCTCGGGCATCAGCGATGGCAACCGCCACAACCACGACGATTTGCCTTGCTTGCTTGTCGGCGGTGGCTGCGGCACCATTCAACCCGGGCGCCATCTCATCTATCCCCCCGAAACCCCCATCAACAACCTGTGGGTTTCCCTGCTCGAACGCATGGGGGCGGTGACCGAGAAGTTGGGCGACAGCAACGGACGGCTGGACAATCTGGCGTAGCGCCGGCTTCCTGCCTGGCATGTCCTTCTGAGCGCAGTGAGGCATCTCCGCCTCACTGCGCTTTTTTTTATCCGACGCCATCCAACGGCGCGGCGTTTGCATCTTTCTGCGTATCCTTGTATGATGAGGTGAAAAAAGGAGGCTGTCCGATGCTGCAAGTCGGTTTCGGCTCTGCCGACATCACACCGCCCGTCGGAGCGGACATCCCCGGTGGCTTCTTCCCGAATCCCAGTCAGGGCGTGCGCGACAAACTGCTGGCGACTGCCTGCGTGATGCACGACGGCAAAACGTCACTGGCTCTCGTGGGCGTAGACACTTTGCTTGTGAGCGCGCCGGTAGTCGCCCGGGCGCGGGAGTTGATTGCGCAATCCACGCAGATCCCCGCTGCGCATGTGCTCGTCAATGCCAGTCACACGCACAGTGGAGGACCCGTGCTATGGCGCACGGAGACGATGGCTGACGTGCCGTATGTGTTCGATGTGGCGAAGGGCATCGCGTCTGCTGTGACGGATGCGTGGAACTCACTGCACGGCGTCGAGATCGGCATCGGCACGGGACACGAACCGAACATTGCGTTCAACCGCCGATTCCGCATGAAGGACGGCAGAGAGATCACGCACCCTGGCAAGCCCGGCACGCCGCACCATCACGAGATTGTCGCACCCGCCGGTCCGATTGACCCGGCGGTTGGCGTTATCGCTGTGCGTCCCCCAGACGGGGAAGTTTGCGGCATCGTCGTCAACTTCGCCTGCCACAGCACGGTCGTTGGGGGCAACCAGTTTTCGCCCGATTACCCCGGCTACTTGCGCAAGCACCTGAAAGCCATTTACGGCAGCGATTTGCCCGTCGTCTTCCTGCTCGGCGCGTGCGGTGACGTGACGCAGGTGAACAACCTCACGCCCGGCTCGGACTTCGGACCGCAGCACGCCGATATGATGGGCTGCAAGTTAGCCGGCGAAGTCGTGCGCACCATTCGCCGTATGACGTGGCTGAACACAGCCGCGCTTGCCGTCACCTCTGCAACCATTACCCTCGCCTATCGCCCCGACCCCGATGTGGAGCGCGAGCGCCCGCCCTTCGGTTTGGGCAGTGGCGAGAGAGTGGAAGAGGTTTTTGCGAAAGGGCGCCAGTGGTTGAGCGAAGAGCGCAAGAAATCGCCCACGCTCACAACCGAAATTCAGGCGTTGCGCATCGGTCCACTCGGCATCGTCACGAACGGAGCAGAGTTCTTCGCCGCCGAAGGGCTACGCATCAAGGAAGCGTCACCGCTCTCCCCGACGTGGGTGGTGTCATTGGCAAACGACTGGATTGGCTATGTTCCCACCGCGCACGCCTTCTACGCTGGCGGCTACGAGCCGCGCACCGGTCACGCCAGTTTTCTGGCAGCGGACGCCAGCCAGCGCCTCGTGGAGGCATCGTTAAGAGCGTTGGCGAGGCTCACGGCGTGATTGCTTGACGCTCCCCCCTGGGCTTGGGCTGGTCCCGAAGTCTGGCGACTTCGGCTACCCGCCTCGGCGGATTCTGTAGCCCGCGACGCCGGCGCGGAACCGTTGCACTACGACGGACTACGGTGAAGCCAATGATGAAACTGACCTACGAAACGCTCGATGTCAACGGCATCCGCGAAGCCGCTGCGCAGACGCACAGTTTCTGGGGCGGTGAGCGGACGCTGGAGGAACATACGCAGCGCACCTTTGATGCGCTGGCATGGCTGGGGAGGGATTTGCGTTACGTGGGTCTGCGCGATGAACGCGGTGCGCTGTTGGCGTCACTCAAGTGTTACGCGGTGGCTCTGCAAACGCCGAGAGGTATTGCGAGAACGCTCGGCATCGGAGCCGTGTTCGTGCCGGAAACGGAGCGGGGCAAGGGCTACGGTCAAGCGGTCGTACAAGCGGCGATGGACGAGGCGCGGGCGTTGGGCTTCGATGCCGCTCTGCTTTACTCCGACATTCCGCCGCGATTTTACGCCCGGTTAGGGTTCGTTGAGTTCCCCGCACTGGACTGGTCCGCCCAGGTGACTGCGCTGCCAGACAGCGTGCCGCTGAGGACGCGCACGACAACAGCAGACGACTTCGACACGCTGAGCGCGTGGTATCATGCCGACGCGGTGGCGGCTGACATCTTTCCCGTCCGCTCGTCCACACGCTGGCGGTTCGGTAAGTGGTTCAATGGCGCTGGCGACGAATTGATCCTCAACGATGGCGAACGCGACGTCGGTTACGTCAACCTTCGCAGCACGCCGCAAGGGCTGCGTGTGTTTGAATGGGCTGCGCCGGGTGTTGAACCTGAGCGCGTCTGGGCGACGATGCGCCGACTGGCGGAAATGGAAGGACAGCCGCACGTTTGCGGCTGGCTGCGTTTTGACCGACGCGAGACGTGGATGGCGGTCACACCCCGCCCTAACGCGATTCCCATGGTTGCGCCGCTGAAGGATACACTGGCGGTGACGGCGAACATGAAGGCGTTTTTTGGGGAGATGGATCATTTTTGAAAATGACTCAAGAGTGAGACGGTGAGCGTCAAGCCTTTGCCCTCCCCTTGATAACTGGCATTGCCAGGGCTCCCTTTGATGCCTGTCATTGTGAGGGCGAGGGTTCCCTTTGGCGCTTGTCATT
>JANWYM010000599.1 GCA_025055355.1 Abditibacteriales bacterium | reverse complement strand
AGAAACTGACGGCGTTGGGGCTGGCGCTACGCGAGCCGCCGATGGATGAAGACTTTGACGAGGAGGACGGGAGTTTTCCCCAGTTGGAAAGTGAAGACGAGGACGAAGGCTTGACGTAGGAGGAACCGCATGCGCCATCGAGTAGCATATCGCAAACTGAATAAACCGACCGACCAACGCCTCGCGTTGCTGCGGGGGCTGGTGAACGCGCTGTTTCTGCGGGGGCGTGTCGTCACCACGGAGGCGCGGGCGAAAGAACTGCGCCGCGTGGCGGAGAAACTCATCACGACCGCGCGCGAGGACACCGTGCACAACCGCCGTCAGGTGCGCCGCTGGATTCAGCGCCCGCCCCTGAAAGGTCAACTCATGCGCACCAAGAAATACCGCGAGGCAGAACATCCCGAGCGCAACATCCTGGATAAACTGTTTAAAGAGATCGCCCCCCGCTACAAGGATCGGGAGGGGGGCTATACGCGCCTCGTCAAGGTCCCGCCCCGCCGAGGCGATAGCGCGCCGCGTGCGGTGGTGATGCTGGTCGAGTGACAAGGGCTGAGAGTTGAGGGTTCAGCTCGCTTCCGCTCTGAGCCCTCAATCCTTAACCCTCTCTCTGTGCGTCACATCAAAATCGTCGTCGAATACGACGGCACGGACTTTCACGGTTTTCAGCGGCAGCGCGGCGACCGCACCGTTCAGGAGGAACTGGAGAAAGCCGCCTCGCACGTGATGCAAGAGCCAACGACCATCGTCGCCGCTGGACGCACGGATGCGGGCGTGCACGCCCGCGGGCAGGTGTGCGTCTTCCGCACGCGCAACCGCATTCCGATCGCGCGCGTGCCTGTGGCGCTCAATAGCGTCCTGCCCCGCGACGTGGGCGTCAAGAGCGCGGAGGAGGTTCCAGCGACGTTCCATCCGCGCTACGATGCGGTCAGCCGCGTCTATCGTTACACGATTGACAACCATAGAATGCCCTCTGTGCTGCTGCGACGGTTCGCGTATCATGTGCGCGAACGTTTGGACGTGGAGGCGATGCAACGCGCGGCGAACTTTCTCGTTGGCACGCATGACTTTTCCTCCTTCCAAGCCAGCGGCAGTGAGATGGGCGGTTCGGTGCGCCACCTCTACGCGATTCGCGTGCGCCGTCGGGGCGGCATCGTGACTATCACGCTGGAGGCGAACGCCTTCCTTTACATGATGGTGCGCAACATCGTCGGCACGCTGATTCCTGTCGGGCGTGGCGACCTCACGCCTGAAGACGTCAAGCGCATCCTCGATGCCCGCGACCGTTCGCACGCCGGCCCGACAGCGCCTCCGCAGGGGCTGTGTTTGGTGAAGGTGAAATACTGAGCGCCTCTCCGAAAACCGAATAGCGCAGGCTTCCCGCCTGCATAAATTCCCGACAGGATGTCGGCGCTCCGCGATTTTCGGAAAGGTTTTAAAGTGGTTGATGGTTGATGGCGATCAGAGGAGTGAGAGATGCGCTGATAGAAAGGCGACAAAAAGCGATTGCTGCATCCGCCCCAATTAGCATCAACCATCCACCACGGTGGGGTCATCATGGTGACATCAGGCAAAACTTACGCGGCAAAACCGGGCGACGTGGAACGTCAGTGGTATGTCGTAGACGCCGCCGGTCAGACCTTGGGACGGCTGGCGACGAAAATCGCCACCGTGCTGCGCGGCAAGCACAAGCCGACGTTCACGCCGCATCTCGATACGGGCGATTACGTCATCGTCATCAACGCTGACAAAGTGACCGTCACCGGGAAAAAGATGACGGATAAAATCTATTACCGCCATACGGGCTACCCGGGCGGCTTGCGCGAAACGAACTTGCGGACGCTGCTGCAGAAAAAGCCCGAGAAGGTCATCGAACTCGCCGTGTGGGGGATGTTGCCGCACAACCGCCTGGGGCGTCGGCTCATCCGCAAGTTGCACGTCTACGCCGGCGACAAACACCCGCACGCTGCGCAGCGTCCAAAAACGTTAGAAATTTAGTCACCAAACTTTTGCGTTGCGCGCTTCTCTCCCTCCCTGTTGCGGGAAAACGCCATGGCGAGCGGAGCGAAGCCATCCCCGCCGCTGCAACAATCTCCTCCGTAGGAGATGGCTTCGCTCCGCTCGCCATGACAGGCATCGCCGAAGGAAAGGGCAAAACGCAAAAGTTTAGTTAGTCAATGACCCAATTGGTCAACCCGGTTATTCGCCCATGAACCGATTGACCAATTGAACGTGGAGTTGGTGTATGGTAGAAGCGATTCGTTACTACGGCACGGGACACCGCAAAAACGCTGTCGCCCGCGTCTGGTTGCAGCCGGGCGAGGGCAAGATCACCATCAACCGCCGTCCTTTGGAGGACTACGTGCCACGCCCCGCGCTCCAGCGGTCGGTGCGCGAGCCGTTTGAGGTGGCGAACATCAAGGTTCCCCTCGACGTGATCGCCACCGCCCGCGGCGGCGGCATCACCGGGCAGGCGGAAGCCGTCCGTCATGGCATCGCGAAAGCCCTGGCGGAGATGAACCCCGACCTGCGTCCCCTGCTGCGACGCACGGGGCTGCTCACCCGCGACCCGCGCGTCAAAGAGCGGAAGAAATACGGTCACAAACGGGCGCGGCGCGGCTTCCAGTTCTCCAAGCGTTAAACCCGCGCCGAGCAAGAGCCGATAACGATCATGCGTTAGAACGTTGGAACGTTGCAACGTTTTAAGGTGCTAACGCTTTAAATGGGAGGCGAGGTGGTGTCATCGGTGTCCCAACGCTCAGGATGGAAAATCGCAGGATGGTTGTGTCTGGTTGCGGTAGCGCAATGGATGGCGTCCCCCTCGTTCGCTGCGGACAGGTTCGAGGTTTACGTTGTGCAGGCGGGGGACACGCTGGAAAGCATCGCCCAGCAATATCGCACCTCCGCCCAGAAGATACGCGAGCAGAACAACCTGCCCGAAGCGTCTCACCTCAAAGCGGGCGACGTCCTCATCGTGCCGGTCCAAGAAGAAAACCCCAGCAACGTCACGGGTCGAATCGTCGTATCCCAGGCTTACACCGTGCAACCCGGCGACACGCTGGAGAAAATTGCTGCGTCCTTCAAGGTAGCGGCGGAGAGCATCAGAGCCAAAAAC
>JANWYM010000598.1 GCA_025055355.1 Abditibacteriales bacterium | reverse complement strand
AATTACGTGGAGTTTCACCACGCCCTTGTGCCGACGGCGGCGGACGAGGTCGCGGTGTTTCGGGCGACGCTCGACCGCTATGGTCTGGGCGTGTCCATGCTGACCTGCGCGCCCGACTTCACGCATCCGGACGCGGGGGAGCGGCAGCGGATTCTGGCGGAGATGTGCCGCAAGGTTGAAGTCGCTCAAGCCATCGGCGCGGCATGTATTCGCGGCACGATTGGCTGCGTTCACGAGGGGTTATCACTGGAGGACGGCGCGCGCTACGCCGCTGAGTGTCTGCTGCGCCTCGCCGAATATGCCGAGCCGCGTGGCGTGACCGTCGTGACCGAAAACCACTACCGCGACCGCCGCTGGACGAAGGAAGACTTCGGCTTCCGCGCTGAGGGCTTTCTCGCCGTGTTCGAGAAAATCAAAGACGCGCCCGTTTACGTCAACTTTGACTTTTCCAACCAAATCATGAGCCATGAAGACCCCATGAGCGTGCTGCAAGTCGTCAAGCACAAAGTCCGTCACTGCCACGTCAACGACCGCAAGCCGGGTAGTTATCAGCACTCGCTCCTCGGTGAGGGCGAGTGCGATTTTGACGCCATCTTTCGCACGCTTGCCGAGGTCGGCTATGAGGGCTACCTCAGTTACGAGGACGGCAACCCGCTCGGCGACGACGGCACCCGACAGGGGTTTGCGTTCATTCGGAAGAAGGTCGCCCAGTATTGGACGTGAGGGGTTGAGGGTTCAGGGTTAGCACGTTAGCACGTTGGCAGGTTGTCAGGTTTTAACGTGCCGACGCGTCAACGTGCTAACGTGCCAACTCTGAAACCTCACCCTCCCCCCTTAACCTCTCATCTGTGTCCCCTATCATTCAGATTTCCCTCGACCTGCAGACGATTGACGACGCGCTCAAAACCGCCGAAATCGCCGTGCGTGCCGGGTTCGACTGGCTGGAAGCAGGCACGCCGCTGATCTTGGGCGAAGGGCTGCACGCTGTGCGCGCCCTGCACGAGCGGTTCCCCCATCATCCCATCGTCGCCGACCTTAAGACGATGGACGCGGGCTACCTTGAAACCGAGATGATGGCGAAGGCAGGCGCGGCGATGACTGTGGTCATGTCCCGCGCTCACGTCGGCACCGTCAAAGGCGCGGTGCGCGCCGCCCGCGACTACGGCATCAAGGTCATGGCGGATGTGATGCTCGAAGAGGACAAAGTCGCAGCGGCAAAGCGCATGGAAGCGTTGGGTGTGGATTACATCATCGTCCACCTCGGCTACGACGAGCGACACGAAGAACCGTGGCGCGTCGCGCAAAACCTCCTGCTGCGCGACGCCCAAGCCGTTGCCCAAGCCGTCTCCATCCCCGTGCAAGCCGTCGGCGGACTGACCATTGAGCAAGCGGTTGCTATGCCTCAACTCGGCGCACCGCTGGTGGTCATCGGCGCGCCCCTCGCCGTCGCCGACCAAGCCTTCAAGCCCGGCGCGGATGACGCCGCCTTAGAAGCCTTGCTCCGCGATATCGTGCGACGGGTGAAATCCCCCCTTTCCTCTTCCCCGTCCGAACAAACCGCCTGAACCTTCGTCCCAAAATAGTGGCAAGGCAGTTGTAAGATTGTAGGTGACGGGGATGGAGGTCGTTACATTTTGATTCGTCGGGCGGTGATTATTGTTCCGACCTATGTGGGGAGCCTCATCGCCTGCCTCAGTGCGGCAAGCGCGGTGGCAGAACAGTGGACAAATCCGCTGCTTCATCGGGCGTTGCTGAGTCTTCTCGTTGTAGGACACTTAGCCAACCTATTGGCGGTATTGTATCCGCGTCTCAAAACGTTACACAATTTGCTGCTGGTTGTTGCTTCGGTGTTTTTTCCCTTGGTTTCCTGGTGGAATTTCCCCGCTTGGGCGCGCCCTCAATCGCTGGTCGCCTACTCCACAGCGATACTCAGTGTGCTGCTTACTTACGGCATGGCGGTCAGTAGTTTTTGCGCGGGGCTGATGGTGTTTGGACGCCGCCTGTCTTTCGGTGCGCCGCTGTTGATGGGTTTTTCTGTCTTTGGGCTGATAGCTGGCGCCACCTCACAACGCGACCTGTTCATGCCTTTTGTCCTGTTCGTCGTCGCTGCGTTGTTTACCATCGGCTATGAGCACTATCTCCCCTTTTTGCAGGCGCGCCGCGCCGCTGTATGCTACGTGGCGGTGAGTGGGTCCGTTATCGCCCTCATCCTTCTCACAGCGACGGTCATCACAGCGACCATGCCCCAGTTGCGCCTTGTCCAGCCTCTTTACGCGTCTCCTTTGAACCGTCTCGCAACGGGACTCGACCGTTACAACCGGTTCCTCCCGATATTTGAGTTGACCGGCGGCGTCTATTCCTCCAGCGACCGGGTCGTCATGAAGATCCGCTCCCCCCGCCCGATGCGCTGGCGGGGACGGGTTTACAACTATTACAACGGGTATGGCTGGAACGAGGTCGAGTATGGTAGCCGTCAATCCATCTCCCCTCCACGTCGAGGCGACATCGTGTTGCCCGTATGCGCCACCCGAGGGTCAACCTCCATCGTCGAGCAAGTTCAGGTCATCACGCCCGCCAGCAACTTCTTCTCCTCGGGCGTGCCGACGCGCTTGCGATTTAGCGGGCAGGGGCGCAACCTCATCGTCGACCCCAGCCTGGGCACAATCACCACCAATCGCATAGAGCCCGGCACACTCTACACCATTGAATCGTGGGTCAACGACGTGCCACCATCCGCGCTGCGCCGCGCCTCAACCAACTCGCCCGCACCAAAAGACGAGTGGAACTTGGACATCTCCTGCGTGCCGCTGGAGGTGCGCGCTCTGGCGTTAGACATCACGCGCGGTGCTGCCACCCCTTACGCCAAAGCCGAAGCCATTGCCCGCTACCTTGCCGAGCATTGTGCCTACTCGTTGCGCGTTCCTGTCGTGCCGCCCGACCAAGATGCCGTTGCCTTCTTCCTCTTCCACAGCCGGCAAGGTGCCTGCGACCTCTTCGCCAGCGCGTTTGCCGTCATGTGCCGTTGCGTGGGCATCCCCGCGCGCGTCGTGACAGGCTTCATCAGCAGTGACGAGCGCGATGAGAACGGCTGGCTCGTTGTGCGTGAGCGACAGGCA
>JANWYM010000597.1 GCA_025055355.1 Abditibacteriales bacterium | reverse complement strand
TTCAAAATCGCCCCAAACGAACAGTGGCACGCCCAGCCGCGTCCGCTGCGCCAGCGCCTGCAGTTGATTCGTCAACTCCGCGACTTGCCGCGCGCTCCTTACGTCCTCTTGGGTCAGTTCCGCACCTGCCGTGCCCCACGGACCGATGCGCTTGTTCTCGAAGTTGCGGGCGTAAAGAATGACCGCGCCGATATGATATTCCACAATCAGCCGCTCTATCTCTTGCGACGGCGCAGTGCCCTCAAACCCCGCCAGCAGAAGTTGACCGACCTTCTCCCGCAGGGTCATGCCTGCCAAAAGTCTCTCGACTCTCATGTGGCTTCATCCTTTCCGCTTTTCGGTTCTGCGTTCCGTTGATTTTTCCTTGAAAGGCGAGGACTTCTTGTGATATAATCAAAAGCCACTCCGAGCGCGTCATCGAGGAGGGCGGATGGACAGACGGAAATTTCTGGAGTGGCTGGCGGGGAGTGTGGCGAGTATGACCACGCAGACGAGCAATGTGCGCGCGCAGCAGTCCGCGCTGCCTTTTCGCGCGCGCGGTGTTTACTTCCACGACGGTTTCACGGTGGAGCCAAAATCGCACGCGCCGCTTTACTGGGACTATGCCACGTGGCGGCGCGCGATTCAATGGCTTCATGCGTGCGGGCTGAACGTTATCGAGTTCGCCACCATGCTGGAGTTCAACCGCGTTCCCTCGACCGCGATGGAAAAACAGAAAATCGCCGACCGCCTGAAGATCCTGGACTACGCGCACGCGCTGGGTATGGAGTTCGGTTACATTCTGTCCAACACCGTCCTCAGCACCGTGCCGCCGGATGAAGAGCCGAGTCATCAGTTAAAGAACCGCGCCGTCACACTCTGTCCCCGCGCGCCGGGCAACTTTGAGAAGACAGTGGCTATTCCGTTGTTTTACATGGAGACCTACAAAGAGGCGGATTTCTTCGAGGAGTTCGCTGCTGACTGGGGCGGCTGCACGTGCGGGCAGTGCGGCGTGGCGGACTTCCTGCGCTACGTGCGCGTCCTCGCGGAAAGGTTGAAACAACTTAACCCCCCCGCGACGCTCTACGCCAACACCTGGTGCATCTCCTACTGGGGCAAAGAACCGCTGGCGCACGGGTGGAAAGGTGTGTTTGAGAAGGAAATTGTGGGTTCGCGGGAGGTCATCACCGCGCTGCCGCGACTCCCCGACAACGTGGGCGTCGCGTTGCCTTGCCATCATCTCTATCGCCCGCTGGTTTTCGCCGAGAACGGCGGCAAAAGCAAAACGCCCGTCTTCCCGACGGCGGACGACGTGCAGCAAATCCGCCGCGCTGGGAGGAACGTCTTAGCGTGGCCTCATTTTATCATGGACGATGACCCCTCTCGCCCGCCAGCATGGGGCATTGTGCATAGCGAGGTTCGTTATCTTCAAGCGCTACTGCAAGCGCTGCAAAAGACGGGCATCGACCGCGTGATGGGTAACCTCTATTTGCCGTTTCTGCAATTGTCGAATACGTTCGCGTGGGGTCGCCTGTGCGAGAATCCACAGCGCAAGCCGCAGGACGTTATTCAAGAGTTTGCCCGTCTCATCGCTCACCGTGACGATGCCGAGCGGCTGGCGGAAATCCTGACGTGGGTGGAGAATAATAGCTATTGGCAGCAGCAGATACCGCCCGACGGACGGTTGCCGAATTTGCCCTGCGCACTCAACCGCGCAACCGCAGCGAAACAGGTGGAGAGGATTCGCCCGAACCCTTCCCCATCGCTGCCGCTGCCTGTGTCGGCGGAAATGTGGTTGTACGATTTGCGGCGTTCCATTGAACGAATGACGTGGGCGGCGTGATGCCATACTGCTGATTGAATGGACGAACGCGGATGCTCTCCGTTGTGCTAAACTTTTGCGTTTTGCCCTTTCCTTACGAAAATGCCTGTCATGATAAGCGGGGCGAAGCCATCCCCCTGCGGAGGGGATTGCTTCGTCGCTGCGCTCGCCATGACACCCTCACGCGCAAATGAAAGGATGCAGCATAATGACTTTCAAACTTTACCTGTGGTGTCTGGGCATCGGTGTCGCGTTTTCTCTCCTCAACGGTTGCAGCCATCCATCGCCCAAGAGCGAGCCGCCCTCGAAGACGGAGAACCGAACGCCGCTGCCCCGCGCCCAGCGAAAATACAAAATCGCGGGTGTCGGTTTTCAGGACGACCAGTTTTTCAAACTCATCGAGTTCGGGATGAAAGCAGCGGCGGAGAAAAACGGCGTCGAACTGTCCTTGGGGACGAGCGCGGGGTCGCTGGACAAGGAGATTGCGCTGGTGGACGCCTACATCGCGCAGAAGGTGGACGCCCTCGCCATTGCGCCCATCAGCCAGAAAGGCTCCATTGCAGCCTTGAAACGCGCCCACGACAGCGGCATCAAAGTCGTCACGTTCGACAGTCACATCGAAGCCGACTTCCCCGTAAGCAACATCAAGAGCGACCAGGTTTCGCTGGGAAAGTTGACGGGCGAGGAGGCTGTCCGCTACATTCAGGAAAGAATGGGTGGCAAGGCGAAGGTGGCGATTATTACTTACATGTCGCTGTTTCCCGAAGCCGCGAGCCAGCGCACGCAAGGATTTGAGGAGGAGGTGAAGAAACTTCCGGGCGTGGAAATCGTCGCCAAGCAAGACGCCTGGATTGCGTCAGCGGCAGTGGACGTGGTGGAGCAAGTTCTCGCGGCGCATCCGGAGGTGAACCTGATTTGGGCGGCGAACGAAGGCGGCACCGTCGGCGCGGTGACGGCGGTGAAGAACTCCGGCAAGGCAGGCAAAATCGTCGTGTTCGGCACTGACATCAGCGAGCAGATGGCGGACTTCCTGCTGTCGGATGACGACATTCTGCAAGCCGTGACCGGACAGAAGCCGTTCGACATCGGCGTGCGGGCGATTGAGACAGCCCTCAACGCCCTGGAGGGCGAGAGGGTTGAGAAGAAGGTGCGGCTGCCTGGCGTTTTGTTCACCCGACGCGAAAAGGACAAAGTGAAGCAATACAAAGACTACCTGCACGACTTGACGCGATGAGAATGCGCAATCTGCTGTCAAAGTTACGGATGGAGTTCATCCTGCTCGCCCTGTGCGCCGCGCTCGCCGTCAAAGCGCCGAA
>JANWYM010000596.1 GCA_025055355.1 Abditibacteriales bacterium | reverse complement strand
TCAACGGGCTCAACCGGCTCAACCGGCTCAACCGACTCAACCACTAACCGTGACCTATCAAGCATGATGTTAGAGCCTCTCATCTTCGAACTGAGTTCCCCCGGCAGAATCGGACATGCTTTGCCGCCGAGCGACGTGCCGGCGCAGCCTACCGATGTGCTGCTACCCGCCACCGCGCGGCGCGCCGATGCGCCGCCGCTGCCGGAGGTGGACGAGTTGACGCTGGTGCGCCACTTCGTCCGCCTGTCGCAGATGAACTTTTCCATTGACACAAACTTCTATCCGCTTGGCTCCTGCACGATGAAATACAACCCAAAAATTAACGAGGTCGTCGCCGCCCTGCCGGGCGTGGCGGGCGTGCATCCGCTGCAAAGCACGGAGACGGTGCAAGGGATTTTAGCGATGCTCTACGAACTCGCCGAGTGCCTGCGGGAAATTGCGGGTATGGATGCCGTGTCGTTGCAACCGGCGGCGGGGGCGCAGGGGGAGTTCGCGGGGCTGCTGATGATGCGGGCGTATCACCTTCGCAACGGCGAAGGAGACAAGCGCCACAAAATCATCGTCCCCGACTCCGCGCACGGCACCAACCCCGCCAGCGCGGCGCGGTGTGGATATCAAGTCGTGCAAGTCAAGTCGAGCGCCGACGGGCACGTGGACATCGCGGCGATGCGCAAGGCGCTGTCGGAGGAAGTCGCAGCAATTATGATGACCAGCCCCAACACGTTAGGGGTGTTTGAAAGCGAGGTGCTGGAAATCTCACGCATGGCGCATGATGCAGGGGCGTTGATGTATCTGGACGGGGCGAATATGAACGCGCTGGTGGGTAAAGCGAAACCCGGCGACATGGGGTTTGACGTGATGCATTTCAACCTGCACAAGACCTTCAGCACCCCACACGGTGGCGGCGGACCGGGCGCGGGGCCGGTGGCGGTGAAGAAACACCTCGAACCGTTCCTGCCGGTGCCGGTTATCGAGAAGACTGCCGACGGTTATCGCCTCAATGACGACCGCCCGCACTCCATCGGTAGGCTGCATGGCTTCTACGGCAACGCGGGGATTCTGGCGCGGGCGTGGGCTTATATCCGCTACCACGGCGCGAGCGGTTTGACGGCGAACACCGAGAACGCTGTGCTGAACGCGAACTACCTGATGGCGCTCCTCCGAGACACTTTCCCCACCGCTCATCAGGGCATCTGCAAGCATGAATTCGTCTGTTCCGCGCGCAGGTTCAAGGACGCCTACAACGTCCGCGCCTGGGACTTCGCCAAGCGACTCATTGACTACGGCTTCCATCCGCCGACGGTCTACTTCCCGCTCATCCCCGAACACTTCGAGGCGATGATGATTGAGCCGACGGAAACGGAGTCAAAGGAAACTCTGGACGCCTTCGCCGCCACGCTGTTGAAAATTGCGGAGGAAGCCGCGATGAACCCGGAACTGGTGCAACACGCCCCGCACACCGCCCCCGTCGGACGGCTGGACGAAGCGTTCGCGGCGCGGTGTTTGAACGTCTGCTGGACGGCAGAACAGCAGAACGGTTGATGGTTGTGGGCTCTCTCTCGCCGTGCCGTGGCGGAAAGGTCCACGCTCGATGACAGTTCGAGTTCGGGTTCGGCGAGTTCGAGGGAGTTGCTCCTGTCCTGATGGGGACATCACGCCACATGAAAATCGTCGTCGTCCTCGTCGTCGGTCGTTGATGAGGTCCGAGAGCGAGGACGACGAGGAGGAAGAGGACGATTTCGGGAGGAGGAACGCAGTGATGAAATCCCTCACACTTCTACTCGCCCTCATCCTATTTGGACTCACAACGGGCGGCTGCGGGAAAGAGCAGCCCCCCGCCGAGCCACCACCAGTTGATCAACCGGATACCACCGCTCACGATGCGGAAAAGCCAAGCGCGGCGGCGCTCCTTACAACAGAAGAACTGGACAAAATCGGCAAGGCGAGCAAGCCGTTCAAGTTGGCGCTCGTCGTTAAGACGCGCAACAATCCGTTCTTCGACCCAATGATTAAAGCCGCTGAAGCGGAGGCGAAAAATCTGGGTGTTGAATTGGATGTGCAGGCACCCCCGCAGGAGACGGATAAGGAGAGGCAGTTTGCCATCGTGCAGGACCTGATCGCGAGAGGTGTGGACGCCCTCCTTATCGCGCCCGCTGACTCAAAAGGCATCGTGCCTGCACTCAAGCAAGCGCAGGACAAGGGCATCCTCGTCGTCAACTTGGACAACCGCGTGGACAAAGCGACGGCGGCATCGGCAGGGCTGGCGCTCGGCGGTTACGTCGGCGCGGACAACGAGCAAGGCGGTAAGTTGGCGGGGGAGGCGATGGTCCAGGCGTTGGGCGGCAAGGGTAAGGTCAAGGTCGCCATCCTTGAAGGGATTCGCGGCGCGGATAATGCGGAAGCCCGCAAGCGGGGCTTTGAGGCGGGCGTGCAAGGCAAGTTGGAAGTCGCCGTCAAGGACAGCGCGGAGTGGGACACGCAGAAAGCCTACGCGAAATTTCAGTCCATGCTCGCCGCCAACAAAGACCTCCAAGGCGTCTTCTGCGCCAACGACAAGATGGCGCTGGGCGCAATAAAGGCGATTGAGGAGGCGGGACGAAAAGGCAAAATCACCGTCATCGGCTATGACAACATCCCCGACGTGCAGCCCTACTTGAAAAGCGGTGAGATGTATGCGACCATCGAACAGCACCCCGATTTGATGGGCAAATACGGTGTGAAGATGGCGGTAGGCATTCTCGACGGTAAGTTGGAAAAGGGACGGGAGTATCTGGTGCCGCTGGAGGTCATTAGACCGTGACGCGCCGACGTAATGGATACTTGAGCCCGTGAAGAGTTGGTGTGGAAAGAGCGGGATGATCAATGACCGCGATACAAACATGTCCCCAAGGGGATACCACACCGCATGAAAGTCACCGATCGAGAGGGTGAGGCTCCTGCCGAGCCGAGCGCTCCTGCCGCACCGCACTTGGCTCGGCAGGAGCCTCACCTCAGCGCCGATAAACTATGTGGTAGCCATACGTGCAGGGGAGTGAGGTAGATGTCTTCCTCTCAGCCGCGATCGTCACGTGCCACGATACTCAGCACGCTCGGCATGTTGTGCAGCGCGATGGTTGTCGGGTTTTTCAC
>JANWYM010000595.1 GCA_025055355.1 Abditibacteriales bacterium | reverse complement strand
AGGGGATGGCTTCGCTGCGCTCGCCGTGACGGGTGCGCCTCCATACCAGCAAAAATGAGGTTCAACCGATGACCACGCCGCGCAAACTGCCACGTGCGCTTGAGGCTCCCATCGGGCGTCAACGAGGCAGCGCAAAGCATGTCCTCAAATCTGCCCGACTTGCTTTTCTCGGCATAGAAGAATTCGGGTTTGCCGTCGCCGTCAACGTCGGCGCGGAGGATGTCCTGCAAGCCCTCATCCGCAATCGTGTCCGCCGTCAGCGGCAAGGTGGCGTTCATCAAAATCGGACGCACGCGCTTGAGAACAGCGAGGTCAGTCATTCTTAGCGCACTGTCATTGCGAGCGGAGCGAAGCCATCCCCGCCGCTGGAGATGGCTTCGTTCCGCTCGCCGTGACGGTGGTGTGTCTCCCGTTAAACGCCCAACGTGCAAATCGCAATAGGTCGGCGGGCGTTTCTCTTTCGTCGGGGTATAGAGGAGTTCCGCTGTGCCATCGCCGTCCAAGTCAGCGATTGACCACAGCCACACGCCGCTGATGTCGGCTTTGACTTTTCCCGTCTCGCCGTCGCGGACGATGAGATGCCACTGGTCATCCACCGCGCCGTCCACGAACATATAAGCCATCTCGTCTTTGCCGTCGCCGTCCAAATCGCTCACGGGGTACGGACCGACGCGGATGTATTCCAGTCTGCCTTGGGGTCGGGGCGCGTTTTCGTCTTCGAGATACTTGTGTCCCCAAGCGTGAACCCACTTGCCGTTTTCAAAACGGACGCACTCGACGTGCAGCACGAAGTCACTGATGATGTAAATGTCCTTCTGCGGTCGGTCGCGGCGCGGGCGGCTGAGGAGGATGCCGTAGTTTCTACCTTTGGCGACGGGCACTTCCGCTTTCAGCGCACCCGTTTGACCGTTGAAAATCTGCACGCGGTAATGCGGCGCGGTGACGATTTCCTGCAAGCCGTCGCCATCCACGTCGTCCACGATGAGCGTCGGCGCGTAGTGCGCCGTCAGCGGTCCTGTCGTCCACACCAGTGCACCGTTCCGTGCGCCCTTGTCAAAGGCGAAGCAATACCCCTGTCCCTCCCCCGTGTCCATGCGATGCGAGAAAGAGATGATTTGCTTGCCCTTGCGGTCGGGCAACAGTTGGCAGACGCGCACGTTGCCGCCCAGCGGGTGACCGCTCACCGTGAACGACCAAAGCGGCTTACTGTTCAGGTCTGTGACCTCGATCGTCTTGCCGCTCAGGTGAAACCTCTCTGGCGTCCCATCGCCATCAAGGTCAGCGACATTCGACGGCTGATAGTTTCTATCGGCAGCCACGGTGACGAACGGCGCGCCCAAGTAATACTCCCACTTGAGGTGCGGCGTCACGATGTTACCCTTGCCGGGCGAGACGCCCGAGAGAGAGACATCATGGCGGTAGACGCGCCAGTCGTTAGCGGAAGCGGCGAGAGTCGTCAGCGTCATAAGAACCATCAGCCCAGATACTTTCACAACAGCCCCCTTGATTCTGCCAACGCATGAAAAGTCCCAACGGGTATGGCACTTCCAGTTGAGGTCGTTATCCGTTGGCACATTGCATCCGTTGGCGGAAAACGTCACATCCGATTCCTCTCTGCCACCGCCCGCACAATCCCCGCCGCTAATTCGCAATGCTCTGGCTGATACTTCTCGCAGAACGTCGCCCAACGAATGAAGTTCTCCGGATACCGCTTTGCGTTCGGGCAGTTGTCCGCGCCGTCGGTGTAGGCGCGCGAGGTGGGCGGAGTGGAGTAGGGGAATTGCCTCTGTGCAGCTTTTCCTGAAGGAAAAGACAGGCGGCGGGCAGGAGGTAGTATCTGCCCGCCGCCTGCGTCGGGAATGCCTGCTGCCATGAGTCGGGGACTCCGCATCCAATGCAGTGTCACCCCTGCTGTTGCACCCTCGCCCCTGCCCATTGACTCGGCAAGCGTCTGTTGTCTCCCCTTATCGTTCACCGGCCCCTGCCAGCACCCGCGCCGTGTAGGTGATCCCGCGATGACTGGGGTTGATGAACTCCAATGTTACCTTGGCACGCTTGCCCGGCTTCAAGGCGTTGTCACCGCCCACGTTCACATTCTTATATGGGCTGTCCGCCGGACTGGTGCAACTGGTGTGCCCGTCGGGCTGGAACAACTCAGCGTTGCTGCTGAGGTTGTCCAGCACCAGAGAGACGGGACCTGGAATGTCGCTGCCGCTGATGTTGGTGAGTGTCACGGTTTGCACGTAGCGTTGGATGCGGCGTTTGTAGCGGAAGTCGCCGCGCGTGATTCGCACGCGCCCAGTCACATCATCAGCGCAAGTCACCCCGCCGCTGACCTTTGCCACAAAGGCGTCATTAAACTCGCCATCATCCCTATCATTAAAGGTCAGATCGGGTCCGACGGTCACAGGAAAGGTGGCTTCCCCGGATCGGACTTCGCCCGTCACATAGGCATTGCCCGCCCCGTCCACCGCGATGCCATGGCCCTGATCAGACCCGGCTCCGCCGATGTAGCCGCAGTAGACCAGCCCCCTCCCATCCGCCCGCACCTTTGCCACAAAGGCATCCCTCAAGCCATTAAAGGTCAGGTCGGGTCCGTCGGTCACAGGAAAGGTGGTTTGGTTGGAGGAGGTTTCGCCCGTCACACAGGCATTGCCCGCCCCGTCCACTGCGATGCCATAGCCCCGATCCTCGCCGGCTCCGCCGATGTAGCCGCAGTAGACCAGACCACTCCCATCCGCTCGCACCTTTGCCACAAAGGCATCCCTAAACCCGCCATTAAAGGTCAGGTCGGGTCCAACCGTCTCAGGAAAGGTGTTTTCGTTGGAGACGGTGCTACCCGTTACATACGCATTGCCCGCCCCATCCACCGCGATGCCATAGCCCTCATCTAAGTCGGCTCCGCCGATGTAGCCGCAGTAGACCAGCCCCCTCCCATCCGCCCGCACCTTTGCCACAAAGGTATCACTAAACCCGCCATTAAAGGTCAGGTCGGGTCCGACGGTCTCGGGAAAGGTGGTTTCGTGGGAGGAGGTATAACCCATCACATAGGCATTGCCCGCCCCATCCACCGCGATGCCATGGCCCTTATCAAACCCGGCTCCGCCGATGTAGCCGCAGTAGACCAGCCCACTCCC
>JANWYM010000594.1 GCA_025055355.1 Abditibacteriales bacterium | reverse complement strand
GGCAAAACACCAGGAGATGCGCGGCGAATTTACCGGTCAGATGTGGAACCCCGGACTTGTTCGGAGAAAACTTCCATCTCGACGTGCCAGGGGAGACGCCACAGCGGTTGCGTATTTCCGCCGGCAAACTCGCCATGCGCCCGACGCAACAAAAATACTTGCCCTTTTGACCTGACATGGTTATAATCACAGCGGCGATGCGCGCCGAAGGCTCCCACCGCTGCGGGAAGTGTCTGCTGACGAGAGACGTTCATGCGTGCGGGCGCTGACGGCAGCGCAGATGATACTCTGGATACGCATAAGGTTCTGGGCTTCGGCGTCGGGCGCCCCGCAGTTCGAGTCCGCCGCCCCGCGCGGTCGCCGGTGCGGACGGGTGCCGTGCCGAACCCTCCCGTCATGACGAGCGGAGCGACGCCATCCCCGCTGGAGCGGGATTGCTTCATTGCTGCGCTCTTTGCAACGATGAAAGTTCATCTTCGTTACGGTCGCACAGGTTTAGATGTTGACATTCCCAACGCCACGACCACGGTGGACGTGCTGCACATGCACGAGGTTCCGGTTGTGCCGCAGCCGCAGAAGACCGTGGAGGCAGTGATCGAGCAGCCTCTAAACTCCCCACCGTTGTCGGCACTGGCGCGGGGACGGGATTCGGCGTGCATCGTCGTGTCCGACATCACGCGCCCCGTGCCCAACAAAGTGCTGCTGCCGCCGCTGCTGCGCTGCCTCGAAGCCAACGGTATCAAGCGGGAGAACATCTCGCTTCTCATTGCGACAGGGCTGCACCGCCCGAACGTGGGCGCGGAGCTGGAGGAGATCCTCGGCGCGGAGGTGGCGGCAAACTACACCGTCATCAATCACCACGCCCGTGCGGACGAGGAGCAGCAATTCATCGGCGAAACCTCCAACGGCGCGCCTGCGTTCATTGACAGAACCTACCTGCAAGCCGACTTGAAAATCCTCACGGGCTTGATCGAGCCCCACCTGATGGCGGGCTACTCGGGGGGGCGCAAACTGGTCTGCCCTGGCATCGCCGGTTGGCGCACGATTAAAGTGTTCCACTCCCCTGCCCTGCTTGAACATCCCCGCGCCACCAACGGCGTGCTCGACGGCAACCCCGTCCACCAGATGAGCCTGGAGATTGCGCGGATGGCGGGCGCGGACTTCATCCTCAACGTCACGCTCGACGAACCGCGCCGCATCACTGGCGTCTTCGCGGGGGAGATGGAGACAGCGCATCTCGCGGGCGTGGAAGCGGTCAACAAGATGGTTAAGGTGGACATCGGCGCACCCGCCGACATTGTGGTGACGACCAGCGCCGGCTACCCGCTCGACACCACCTTCTACCAAGCCATCAAAGGACTTGTCGGCGCGCTGCCTGCGGTGAAACAGGGCGGCACGCTTATTATGGCGGCGTCTCTGAGCGAGGGCTTGGGCAGCGCGGAGTTTGCCCAGTTGTGTTTACAGATGGGCAGCGTCGAGGCGTTCACGCAGAAACTGTTAGACCCCGACTTTTTCGTGTTCGACCAGTGGCAGGCAGAGGAACTCGTCAAAGTCCTGCGGCACTGCGAGGTGATGATTTACTCGGACGGTGTTGACCACGACACCTTGCGGCAGTGCCTCGTCACGCCGATTGATTCCGTCGAAGACGGCATCCGTTACGCCCTCGACAAGCACGGCAGGGACGCACGCATCATCGTCATCCCCGAAGGACCTTACGTGCTACCCAGTTATTAGCCTTAGCCTCGTCGTCGGGTCAAGCGTTGCAACGGAAAAGGCTATGGCGGCTGTTCAGAAGCGTTCAGAGGGGGCTTCACTTTCGCGTCGACTGAGCGACTTGCAGAGCGGCGAAGAGAGGACGGGAAGGGGAAGGCACTGGAAAGCAGGGTGGGTGAAAGTTGGATTTGCCCTCCTTCCCCCTCCCAACATCAACAGCGGGCGGCTCCCGCCCTGCGCCTAAACCGATGTGGCTTTTAGGTCGGCGGGCACAGCGGACGTAAGCGGATGATGCCATCAAAAGTTACGCAGTTGCCGGCATCTTTTTTCCCTCTGAGAGGAGGGGAAAGATCATGATGGCAACCGCGCAACTCGTGGCCATAATGTCAACGTTACCGCGCCGAGCCCGATCAAAATGCTCAGAAGGTCCACGACATATCCGACGCAGAGGGGGATCTCATGTCCTAAGCGCAGCAGGAACAAACCGACGGCGAGGTCGAGGAAAGGCGAGGACGGTGCGCCATTTCTCCTGACCCATTGCATAACGTGCTGTCCAAGGCATAGCCCGGCGAACATCGGGCTGAGGTAGAGGGCGACGCCGTAGGTCAGACCGGCGATGAGGGCGAGGGGGATGCCAACGACCGTCGCGAGCAGGAAGAGACAGAGTATCGGCACGCTGACGCATAACATGCATCCCACCCCAATGCTTATCCACGGCTGCCGTTTGATGGTGTCGCTCACCTGCTGTGCGAAGCGCGGCGCGAGGGCGAAGAGGAGCATGGCAACCAGAAGCGCCGAAAGCAGCCGCCAGAGGAAGAACAGCACCGGGAGTCCGCCGCGTTCAGGGAGCAGCGCGGGTTTTTGCCGCTTTTTCCACTCGGTTTTGCCGTCCACCTTAGCGCCGTCGTGTATTTTCGCTGGTTTGTCAGAGGTGTAAATCAAGTTGCCTTTGATATGCGCCTTCGAGAGGAGCGTGAGTTGCTTCACGCCCACCACTACGTTGCGCCCGACGACGCCGTTGAGCGACAGGTCCGCCACGCCGCCGTAGATGTCTTTGGTCACGTCGCCTGCTACACGCCCCTGTCCCAGGTCCAAAAACAGGCTGCCCAGCACTCTGCTTGCGCGGGCGATGTCCGACTGCCCGGCGGCAATCATCAGGTCGCGTTCGACATGCCCCTGCATCCGCAGTGAACCCGTTGCCACGTGTGCGCTCCAGCCTACGTGACCCTCCATGCGGGTGTTCCCTGCCACGACGTGGAGGGAGCGTTCCACTGTCCCCGTCACGCGCGCGTTGCCGGCGAGGATGTAGAGGTCGCCTTTGACCGTTCCTTTCACCGTCACGTTGCCGCCCAGAAGATAAACGTTATCATCAATGACCTCGGATTCCTCGATGATAATGTTCTCGCCGACTTTGAACGTGGCAGCGGGCGCGGCAGAG
>JANWYM010000593.1 GCA_025055355.1 Abditibacteriales bacterium | reverse complement strand
AACTTGCTGCACACGCCGCGTCGCACGCTGCTGACGATGGCGGGGTTTGCGCTCGGCGTGACAGCGATGATTGCCTTGCTCTCGACGGGCGAGGCGATTTTACAGCAGGCGGAGGACAAATCGCTTCTCGGTGGCGATTTGGTGCTGCTGCCTGCAGGCATTGATGTCGAAGTGCTGCGCGTGGGCGGCGCGACGGGCTACGACTTTACCATCAGCAATGCCCGCTTCATTCAGCGGCAACTGTTGAGCGGTCCACGGCTGGGAGAGAAAATTGCTGCCGTGTCGCCGCAGATGAAAAACAAAGTCCTCTACCTCCGACATCGCGGCACGGTGCGCCCTGTCCTCGTCAACGGCGCGCTGCCGTCACAGGAACGAATCGTCAACCCCACCGCACCGCGCATTGCCGCATGGCGCAGCAACGCCGACGACCGCGCGTGGATGGACCCACCGCCCGCTGTCCTCTATCCGACGATTGACCGTTTCCATCTTCCCAATCCCCTCAACCCCCTGGCGAAGACGTGGGCGGAGTGGCACTACTTCAAGTGGCACGACGACGCACAGCGCGCCTATGGCTATCTCAGTTTCATCATCGGCGGCAACCTCACCACTGGGCGGGGGCGCGGCGTGGTCATGCTCCGCGTCAGCGCGCGGGGCACACACTCGCCGTGGTATCGTCACACAGCGCAAGTCCGCCTGTCCGATTTCTCCACCACCCGCCCCGACCTCCGCATCGGGCAGAACACCGTGCGCTTCGATGGCGCACGTTACCGTCTCTGCGTCGCCTTCACCGATGCCGCCACGAAAACGCCCGTGCGCGCTGTCTTATCCCTGCGCCCCACCCCTGACCTCTACTATCCGCCGTTTGTCGTGCGCGCGGGGGGAGGCTTTGAGTCGGGTTACGTCGTCCCCGCCCTACACGCGGAGGTGGACGGCGAGATTGTTATCGGCAACCGTCGTCTCGTGCTGCGCCGTGCCCACGGTTACCACGACCACAACTGGGGTTACTGGGCAGCGGTGCACTGGGACTGGGGCACCGCCAGCGACGGCAACTACGCCGTTCTTTACGGCGCGATTCATCATCCGCAGTTGGAGCGTGCCGGGCTGGCTCGCAACTTCCTGTTTCTCTCGCAAGCGCGGCGTGGGGCGCGGCGGGGCGGACTGCTGGGGATGTTCCAGCCCGAGGCGATTGAGTTTGAACGTCGGAAGGTTCTCACGTTGCCACGTTCCAAAGCGGTGCTGCACGTCCCGCGCACCATTCGCCTCCGCGCCCGCGCCGACAACGGCGACACGCTCCACGTCGTCGTGGATGTGCAAGACGTTCTTCCGACGCCGAACGCGGTCCCCGCCCGCCCCGATCTTGTCTTCCTGCAAATGCGTGGGAACTACCGCGTCAGCGGGCGCGTTGCCAACCGACGCGTGGACTTCCGCGCCACCGGTTTCGCGGAGACGTTTGTGAACGCCAAGGATGAAAGTCGAACACGTTAGCACGTTAGCACGTTAGCACGTTGGCACGTTCCAACGTTCCAACGTTCCAACGTTCCAACGTGCGAACGTGCCAACCTGCCAACGTGCTAACCTGCTGACGTGCTGACGTTTCGATTGGCTGGGGATCTCTTACAGCCTGAGTTATCTGACGCCGCGTCTTCGTTACCCGAAAAGGCTGGACAACTCAGAATGACGTTCATTGACCCTTGACCATCCCTTACTGCCCCGTCATCAGCGCTGCGTAGTGGCTCGCCTCCGCCATGACTTTCTCCACGTCAATCTGCGTGAACTCCCGATGACGCAGCACGACTTTGCCATCAATGATGACGGTGTGAACATCAGAAGCCCGGGCGGCATAGACGAGGTGAGAAATGACGTTGTGGCGCGGGGTCAAGTGTGGGGCGCGGAAGTCGAAAAGGACGATGTCGGCTTTGAAGCCGGGCGCGATTTGCCCGATTTCGGTCTCCCGCCGCAAACACTCCGCCCCTCGACGAGTGGCGAGTTCCAAGGCGGTGTAAGCGTCCAATGCCGTCGGGTCGAGCGTAGCGACCTTGTGCAGGAGGGCGGCGAGGCGCATCTCCTCCACCATGTCCAAGTCGTTGTTGCTCGCTGCGCCGTCGGTGGCGATGCCGACCAGAACTCCTTCTTTGAGGTAGCGCACGATGGGGGCAATCCCGCTGGCTAACTTCAGGTTGCTGGTCGGGTTGTGCGCGACGGCGACGCGCTTGGCGCGGAGGATATCAATGTCCGCGTCCGAGACGTAAACGCAATGCGCGGCAAGCGTCGGCGCGTCGAACACACCGATGTCGTTCATCACCTGAATCGCGCTCTTCCCATTGTATTGCTCGGCGATTTGCTGCATCTCCTCCCGCGTCTCTTGGAGATGGGTGTGAATGGGAACGCCCAACTCCAGCGCGGCGTCCCGCACGCGCCGCAGCAATGGCGGCTCGACCGTGTAAAGCGCGTGCGGCGCGAGCATGACCTTGATGCGCCCCGCCGCCGCCCCGTTCATCTCGCGGCAGAAGTCAATCGCCTTTTCCAACCGCTGGGGCGCATCAGGCAGAAACCCCAACAACACCCCCGACGGACAAGCCCGAATCCCCGCGTCTATCATCGCCTGCGTCGCCGCGTGAAAGGTGTGATACATGTCGTTAAAACAGGTCGTCCCACTCCGAATCATCTCCACGCACGCCAGCATCGTCCCCCAATACACCGCCTCCTCTGCAAAGCCGTTTTCCAGCATTCGCATCTCCGCCGGCCAAATCTTCTCGCGCAGCCACGGCATCAGCGGCATGTCGTCCGCGTAGCCGCGCATCAACGTCATCGCCGCGTGGGTGTGCACGTTGACCAAACCAGGCAGCGCGACCATATCCGTCGCATCAATCACTTCGGACGCCGCTGCGAGTTGAGAACGCTCCCCAACGAGTTCGGGCGTCTTGCCTACTGCCTTGATGCATTGCCCCTCGATGAAAATTGCGCCGTCCTCGATGACCTCCCGCTGGTCGTTCATCGTGACAACCGTGGCGTGTTGAATCAGAAGCGTGGACATGCTGGTATGACCTCCCACCTGTATCGTTGCGTTTGAGTGTATCATAGAACGCGGGGCGACGCAAGGCAGCCTGTTCAGGCTGGCAGCCTGCGCTACGCGGTCGGAGGGGTTGGGGAG
>JANWYM010000592.1 GCA_025055355.1 Abditibacteriales bacterium | reverse complement strand
AAAGCAAGCCGACAACCCCCTGTGGTCCCCCTGGCGCAGGGAAACAAGGAGGTTTGCGGAGAGGCTCAAAAAGAATTAAAACCGCCGCATCATGCCGACGCGGAACGTGCGCCCGGGTTGGGTCAGTCCGGGGAAGAACAGGTCGTAGCGCTTGTCGAACAGGTTGAGAACTTCTACAAACGCCACCGAGCGCAGCCCCGTCCGCTTGCCGACCCGCAGGTTGAACAGGCTGTAACCGCCCAGCCGAGGATTGTTAGGTAACGTCGTGGAGCGTTTGCCCTGATAGACCAGCGACGGCTGCACGAACCAGCCCGCCGGGTTGAGGAACTGCACGCCGACATCCGCTGCAAAGCGAGGCACGTTGGCAACCGCCAGGTCGGCGAGGGTGTTCTCAGCGTGATTGTAGTCGAGGTTGACGTAAAACGCGGTGTTCCGACCGAGCGTGCCTGAGTAGGTGAGCCGCGCCCCTCGTTGCCGCACTTGAGGGACAGCGTTGGCCAGGGCATCGCGGGCGTTGGTCAAGCGCTGCAGGAAGAACCCCAACCGCACAAAGGCAGCATCGCCGAAGGTGTGGTCGAACTCCAACTCGTAACTTGTGCCGTCGCCGGTCAGCCCCAACTCCGGCAGGTCGGCGAGAGAGAACAGAAACACATCGGTCGGCGCGAGTATCTGGAAATCGCTCACCGTCCCTACCAGCCGCCGGGCGCGCAAGCGCACGCCGCTGCGTCCGCTCGGCTGATGGGCGAGGATGAAGGTGGGCAGCACGGCTTCCTTCTCCACGCGGCTGGGCGCGCTCGCCAGCAGCCGTCCACGGCGGCGGGGGTCGAACAGGCTGAACACCCCGTCCGCCCGCACCTTCTGGTATTGCAGTTCGCCGATCAGCGTCCAGCGGTCGTTGAAGCGGATTTCATCTCGCACGTAGGCTTGAAACGCTCGCGTCGTCACGTCAAACACCGAACGGCGGTCAGGGCCGCCGGCGAAGCCTTCCGCGAACAGGTCTTGCACGAAATCGCTGCGCCCTTTGGACAACCCGACGCTGAGAAAATGCTGGGCGTCGGCTTGCACATCGTGGCGCACCTCCACGCTGAGGTTGCGCAGGTCCTGCGTAGCGCGGGAGCCAAACTGCAAGCCGGTGAAATCGGTGTTGGGGGTGCTGTATTGGAGCAGCAGGCGGGTGCGGCGGCGTTCGCCCTCTTGGAGGTTGTAGCCTGCGATGAACAGCGGCGTGTCGGTCTTGCGCCGCGCCGTCGCGCCGAAGGGGACAACGGTGGGGACGCCGTTGATGTTGACGGTCAAGGTGGACGGCAAACCGCCTACATCTTCGCCATGCAGTCCTTTCTCCTGCCGCGCCCACTGCCCCAGAAAGAACAACCCGTCGGGACTGCCTTTGTGCTTCTGCCCAAACAGCACGCCGATTTGGTCGTCCGTCTGGTCGGCGTTGGCGCGCACGCCATCGGTGTCTTCACGCCCGGCGATGATGCCGCGCACGCCGCGACGGTGGGCGGCTTCGCGCAGATGGGATAGGCTGAAGTTGCGCGTGCTGAGTTCACCGAACAGCGTGTCAAACTGCGTGTCGCCGTAGGAGCGCGAGGCGAGGCGCATCACTGTCGGGTCTTGGACGGCGGCTTGACTTTTTCACTTTGACTCATTGACCTCCGGACGCGGTAGCATCAGGCTGGGTGAAGCCGCTTGGCACCGCTGCCCCGCACATGCCGGAGGCAGGAATCAGGCACAGAAACCGCAGCGGCTTGTCCGCCGTGTTACGGAACTGATGCCGCTCGTTCGGCGCGACGAAAATCGCATCGCCCGCTTTGAACGGACGCTCCTCCCCTTTGTCCCACAGCGCACCTTCACCCTCAAGGATGAAAACCTCATGCTCCCATGGATGCTCGTGCAGCGGCGTGCTGCCGCCCGGCGCTAACTCAAACAGCCGCATGTAAAAGTTCGGCGCGCCTTCTTTTTCTCCCACCAACCGCTTCACCGTCGTTCCACACGCGCCTTGCTCCACCACTTCTGTCGGCACCTCCGACGCAGGACGAACTAACATCACAATCACCTGCCTTTGATCATTCCAGATGAGTCAGGAGTATAACACGCGAGCGGGGTAAAGTCAACAAAAGTGCCGCTTGCCTTGCCCTTGCCGCCCCTGTGACCTCATGCTATAATCGGGAGCGAGGGTGTTTGCAATCTCAAGGAAGGAACCCCAGGGCGCATGGCAATCTACTGGCATCCGTTTCTGGTGCAATTTCTGCGGCAGGACTATGGCGACCGTCTCATCATCGAGGACGAGGTGAATCTGGGAGAGATGCCGCTGCGGGTTGACCTGCTCCTCATCAAGCGTGACCCCCAAGCGACGTTGCCGTATCCGTTCAACCATCTGGGGGAGCGCACTTTGGTCTCCTACTGCGGTCCCGAGGACCGAGCCAATTGGAAGGACGTTGTGAAGTTAGAAGTGTATGGGCGGTTGTATCAGTTGCGGGAGAACCTGCTGGTGCGTAGCAAGATTACGTTGTGGCTGATGGCTTCTCGGTTTGCGCGGCAGATTTTCCCGTTGGGCGGGGGTCATCTGGGGCGGGTGCGGCGGGGTGGTCCTGGGGGGGGGGGGAAGTTTAGGGGGTTTTCCGACTTACCTCATCAATTTGAATGAGTTGCCAATCAACGAAGCGACTCTGCCTTTGCTGCTGACGGCGAAGGGGAAGGTGGAAAGGAAAGTGGGGGAGTATTTGGTCGGGAGGGCAGACTTACACCGTCCCTATCTGATGCATTTTGCGCGCCTGCATATACAGGCCTTGATGGAGGTGTTAGCGATGCGGAAGATGACGCCGGAAGAGATTGGGGTGGATATTAAGGACGTGATTCGATTCATTGAGTTTATGGGGGAGGAGCGGATTCTGCGTTCGTTGGGGGAGGAGCGGATTCTGCGTTCATTAGACGAGGAACGCATCCTGCGCTCGTTGGGCAAGGAACGCATCCTGCGCTCATTGGGTGAAGAACACGTTCTGGACCTTCTCGGCGAGGAGCGCGTCCGCCGATGGTTGGCGGAGAGAGAGAAGAAGAAGCAAAACGACAAGAGAAAGCGAAGACTGCGTGCCAAGTAGCGCGCAGCGCGACCGAGTGTGCCTCAAAGCGCTGGGGGTGCATGGGGAGCCTCTC
>JANWYM010000591.1 GCA_025055355.1 Abditibacteriales bacterium | reverse complement strand
AATCTGCCGAGGAGGTTGGGCTTGGGGTCAGGGGATCGCCCATGAGGCATTGACGCACCACGCCCCAGGAAAATGTCATTCCGAGCGGAGCGCAGTAGCTCCGCTCGGAATGACATTTTCCTACAGCGGGGAGAGAAGCGCGAAACGCAAAAGTTTAGTTCGGAGGCGTAAATTCACCGCCGAGAACACCGCGAATCATCTTTCCAATCTTCCTTTGCGTTCTCTGCGTTCTCTACGGGGGGTGGTCATGCAGATGATGAAACGCGTTGAAGTCGTCGGACACCGGGGCGCAGCGGGGGTGGAGCCGGAGAACACGCTGCGGGGGATTCGCTACGCGCTATCGTTAGGCGTAGACCGCGTTGAGATTGACGTGCATCGGTGCAAGGACGGCGCCCTGGTCGTCATGCACGATACGACGGTAGACCGCACCACCAACGGCACGGGCAAAATCGCCGACCTGACGCTCGTGGAAATCAAACAGTTGGACGCGGGCAAGGGCGAGCGCGTGCCGACGCTGCAAGAGGTCATTGACGTTTTCAAGGAGGCATGGGCGCAGGGCAGTCAAACGCTGCTGCAGATCGAACTCAAAGGAGAAGGCACCGCCGCACCGACAGTGGAAGTCGTGAAGTGCAACGGCATCGCGGACAAAGTGGTGCTGACCTGCTTCAGCGCCGAACGACTCGCGGAAGCCAAGCGCCTACTGCCGCAAGTCCGCTGCGGATTTCTAACCAGCACGCTGGAACCAGACCCCCTGGAGATTGCCCGCCAAGTCGGCGCGGGCGCAGTTCACTTGCGCCACGATTTGGCGTCCCGCGCATGGGTCGAGCGCACGCACGCCGCCGGTCTGCAAGCGCGGGTCTGGAACATTGACGAACCTGAGCGGATGCGGTGGGCTATCGCGCTGGGTGTGGACGGCATCGGCAGCAACCGCCCGGATTTGCTTCTTAAGGTTTTGGCAGAACGTTCGCTGCCGCATCGCTGACAGGCAATAGAAGTGACGCAGTGGCTCATACCATTTTTTTCTGAGCCTCCTCTCTTTTCGCCGCAAGCGTGCTATAATTAAAGGGGAGTTGCGCAGTTGCGCAGGAAGCCCCCAACTGGCTGGGGCGAGTAGCCCGCGACGCCGTCGCGGCGCGATGGGCTACATGGAAAGAGATCGTCCGTTGTCGGCGCGCCCAACGAGTGTCGCCGTCGGAAGGAAGCCTGAGCATACATCCACCCATTGGCGCTCGCCGAGTGTTGCAGGGGTGGATTTTTTTATGGGACGCGGCGAGGGGGTGAGAAGCGATGGGCGATTGGCAGCGGTTATTTGAGTGGTATAACCTCATCTACACGTTGCCGTTTGGGCTGGCGGTGTTTTATCTCCTCGTCACCACCGCGCTCGGATTAATCGGAGGGGATAGCCACGACCTCGGGCACGACCACGATGCGCACGTTGACCACGACGTAGATGTGGAGGCAGACCACGCTGTGGAGGTGCACGCCGAACACGATGTCGAGGCACACGCGGAACACGACGTTGACCACGATGCTGCCCATGAAGCCCACGGCAATCACGGACACGGCTTCGCGCATGATGCGCTGGCGTTCTTAGGTGCGGGGAAAGTGTCGTTCATGTTGATGGTGGAATTGTTCCTGCTGAGTTGGGGCGTTTTTGGCTGGATTTTCAACGGCCTGCTGCAGCCGATCCTGAAGCGTCCCGAGGCGTTCATCGTTCCCTCCGTGGGGCTGACGCTTCTGACCAGCGCGCTGTTCACGCGCCTCACGACGGGTCTGGTCGGTAAAATCATACCCAAAGAAGAGAGTTTCGCCCTGACCCGTCAGCAGTTGGTCGGCTTGACCGGGCGGACGATTTTTTCCGTGGACCACGACAGCGGTGCGGCGCACGTGCGCGACCAGTTCGGCACGTTGCATCAGGTCGCCTGTCGCACCATCGGCGGCGGGGAAATCCCCCGCGGGCGTGAGGTGCTGCTGGTCAAGTATGTCGCCGAGCGCGATTACTACTTGGTGGAGCAAATGCCGGAGGATTACGTGCCGCGTCTCAACCAGACGAAAACGCCCGCGCCGCCATCGCGCCCGCCGCAGAGTGCGACGGAGACGCAGCCCCAACGGGGAGAACAGCGGAGCGCTGGTGGGTAATAACCAGCGAGCAGAGTCGTGCAAGATGTGCAGGCAGGATGCCTGTTCTACAAGGAGAGAACGTATATGGCTGCCGCATTGCTCTTCGTCGTTGGTGGGATCGGGTTGCTCATCGCACCGTTTGTCGTCAAAGACTTTCCGATTCCATCGGCGGTCAGCGTTGTGGGCGGGGTGGCGACGCTATGCATGGGCGCGCTTATGAATGCCCTGCGGCTCTACGTCAAAACCAGCGCCAACCGCGCCTTCGTCCGCACCGGCGCAGGCGGTGTGAAAGTCGTCCTTGACGGCGGCGCGATGGTGGTGCCTGCGCTTCATAACATTATCCCCGTCTCGCTGGAAACAATGAAGTTGCAGATGATACGTTTCGGCGAGGGGGCTTTCATGACGCAAGACAATCTGCCGCTGAATCTTCAAGCCGTCTTTTTCGTAAGAGTGGATGATAACTCAGACGACGTTCTGACAGCGGCGCGGTCTTTCGGCGAGCGGGGCGCCCATCCCGAGACGATGTTTCCGCTCATCGGCGACAAAATTGAGGCGACGCTGCGCCGTGTGATCACGACGATGAACTGGGCGGAGATTTCTTCCCAGTGTGAAAACTTCACCGTCCACGCAGTCAAGCACGTTCGGGAAGACCTCAAGCGTAATGGTGTGACGTTGGAGTCGGCGACCATTGCGCTCCTTGAGGAGAGCGAATCGCTGTCGTTGGCGCAGGCGGTTCAGGCTGCGGCGACGACGTAAAGACACCGGCGGACGCCGGGGGCTTGGAGGAGGAAACCAACATGTTTGCCGCTGCGTTTATTTTCATTGTAATCGGGTTGGGGCTGATTCTGGCGGGGCTGCCGCAGAATCAAGTGCTGCCCGTCCCGGATTTTGTCTGCTATCTGAGCGGGCTGGCGTTGATGGTCATCGGCACGGTGCTGCTGGCTCTGCGGCTCTACGTCAAAACCAGCGCCAACCGCGCCTTCGTCCGCACCGGCGCAGGCGGGGCGAAGCCCATTCTGGATGGCGGGGCGAT
>JANWYM010000590.1 GCA_025055355.1 Abditibacteriales bacterium | reverse complement strand
GGAGATGTCCTCCGGCGCTCGTTGCGTCTGCCACTCCCACCACAGCATCCCGCCCAACATCACTCCCATGATCAAACACAGATGGCTGAACATCTTACATCGTTGCAACGTCAGGAGGCTTAACGTGAGCGCGACGATGCACCCAGAGAAAAGGTAGAGCGGCGCGACGGGATGCTGAGACTGAGCGATTAAACCCAGCGTGTAACTTAACGTTAAAACAACCAGTGGTCGGTGTCTCACCGTTGGTCAATGAGTCAATCGGTCAATGAACACATTGACCGATTGACTCATTGACCCTATCATAGCACGTCAGCTTACGAAGCACAATGTCCAACTCAACTTGCGCTTTGCCCTCTCCCTCACAAATCCCTGTCATGCGTAGATGCCTGCCATGCGTGGATGCCTGTCGTCGCAAGTTGAACGTCATGCCGAGTGGAGCGAAGCAATCTCCAACAGCAAATTTAAGTCGTTGGGGAGAGATCAGTGCGAAACGCCAAAAAAAACCTTTGCAATTTCTGGGCGATTGTGCTATAATGCCCCTCGATTTTGATAGCGTCCATTGAGCGCAGCGAGAATTCATAAACCATAATGAAAGGAGGGATGTAATCGTCAATAGGAAGTCACAGCATTGTCAAGGTGAAGGCGTTGGAAGTATGAGTTCTTAAGTTTCTCAAAGCAGGTGGGAGTTGTTCATGTCCCAAACGGGACACGACACCGCCGGGAAACACCGTGAGACCACGGATTTGATAGGCGCACGCGGACGCTGACTACCCCACCTATTCGCGTCCGTCCATATCAATCGGCGGTATGTTAAGAGGGAGGTATTCCTATGTTCTTGAAAAGACGTCAAGGTGCATTTACGTTGATTGAGTTGTTGGTCGTCATTGCCATCATCGCCATCTTAGCCGCCATCCTGATGCCGGTGTTTGCCCAGGCGCGGGAGAAGGCGCGCACGGCGAGTTGTCAGTCAAATCTGAAGCAGATTATGTCTGCCATCCTGATGTATAATCAGGACTACGATGAGCAGGTCATGCCCAATGGGTGGTATCAGTTAGGGACTACGGGCAACTGGATCACATGGATGGAGCTAGTCAACCCCTACATCAAGAACGAGCAGGTTTTCAAGTGCCCCAGCGCGCCGAAAACCGTCGGTGAGTGGGGCATCTCGGGACCCAATAGGGTCGCATCGGACTACTGCTGGCCGTTCTGGATTCCCTACAACTACTGGAACTGGTTCGGTGTTGTCATGTTTGCAGGTTATCCGATTCATCCCCAGTCGCCTTATCGCAGCACTAATCCGTGGGCTTACAACGCAGGACCGCTGCAGTCTGATAAGCCTGGCGAGTCGGCGATGATCGTAGAGGGATATATGACTACTTACTATCCGTCTACGAACAACACGAACCTCGTCTTCGGTAGCGCTCACAGCACGGGCTTCTGTCTCGCTCCCGTAGATGACCCTACGAATGCCAGGCGTTGCTACCGTCACAACGGGGGTCAAAACGTAGGGTTCGCGGACGGCCACGTCAAGTGGATAGACGGCAACAAGTATATGAAAGACAACAGTGCGCGTCACACCTACGCGGGAGCTCAGTATCCTGAGAGCCCCTACATGCGTCATGGTCCGTAGCATTAGTCCTCATGACGGTATGACGTTTTCATCACCGCGCTCAACTGCCACTGAGCGCGGTGATGATTCTTTTTCTTTGAGGGAGACTTATGATCAAGCGGCTTATAGCATGGCTTGTTGCCGCAGGCGTGATGTTGTTCCTCTTAGTAGGCTGTCAGCCGAAAACTGAAACGACGACCACGCCGAGCACAAGCGGCACAACTGGCGCAGGCGGCGCCCCAGGGGGAGGACAGACCCCTGCACAAAGGCCGTCACCTGGCACAGGAGGTCTCCCACCTCCACCAGGGTTCGGTGGTCAGCCTTCTGGTAAATAACCGATGGAAGAGCATCTGAGCCGATGAGGAGAAAATCGTCTCAGATGCTCTCTTTTCATCTCGCTTTCATGCCCCATCCCCACGCCATCGTTGGGTCGAACGGGTCGCGGCGGAGTCCGTCGGACGCTGGATGATAGGGCATGGGCGTCTGGCTAATAGCCGACATTCCCGCTGCTCTCCTGCTCCCGCTCTGATGCTGATGCCTGCGGCGGCGGAGGCGGCTCTCGCACTTCTTCCCGCGCAGCGGTCATCACATGGAGAAAGGCTACGGGGTCAAGGATAGTCAAATGGGGAAGCGCTCCCGGAACTGCTTTCCCTCGGCGGTCTCCTCTCGCATCAGGTCCAGCAGGTCGTTGTCCCAACTAACGAGGTAATGCGCACCGACTGCTAAGGCAAGGTTGACGTAAGGCTCATCCTTGGGGTCTCGGTCGTAGGTAAACTGCTTGGGCACGTCTTTCACATACACGGCTTTGTCGGCGAGCCGCTGCAAGAGCGTCATTACGCCCTCGGTCGTTATAAAGGGAAATTGGCGACGCGTTTTAGGGCGTGTGAGAACATCCTTGACCTCAGTGAGGATGTCAGCGCTCCCTGTCGGTGCTTCTCCTGCCAGACTTCCTCTCGCACTTCCTCAAAGAAGCGAAGGATCTCTTCTTCCGTCATGCCGCTTTCCGCAAACCCTTGACGCATTGGTGCAAGGATTTCGTCAAAGGTCATCCCTGCATGAATGGAAGCGGCGTCTTGAGCCGACGGTGTGAGTCCTTCGATGCCCTCGACAACCGACACCAGAATCGCTCGGATATACTCAGAGACCTCTTTGCCTCTGCGGGCAGCCTGCTCTCTCAGTTTCCTTTCCGTCTCCGGTGGGAGACTAACCGTAATGCTCATTGAAACATGCGCCTCCTTCTTCCTTCCAAAACGACACCTACCATTCTACCATGACAGTTTCTGCCCGTCTATTTTCGCCGACATCGCATCGGAGGGGTCACGCGAACGCCTCACCGCGCCTCCACCTCCCACGCAAACGCCATCGCCAAGTCGAATGAGTCGCAGCGGAGTCCGTCGGGGGCTGTATAGGAGAGCATGGGCGATCGGGCTAATGCCCGATGTTCCTGCTGCTCTCCTGCTCACGCTCTGGCTCTACCGCCGGTATATCCATCTTTAACTACATAGTAGAACATCCCCGGCTGCACTGTCGGTAAAAGCGCCTCCACTTCTGGGA
>JANWYM010000058.1 GCA_025055355.1 Abditibacteriales bacterium | reverse complement strand
TCCAGCCCGCAAGCAGCGACCACATCGCGCACGGTTGCGTCGGGCGCGAAGAGGCGGGGTTGTCCGTTGACGAGAATCGTTTGGCTCATCAGAACGTGCTGTGCACGGATAGCACGGATGACACGGATTACGTTAAAGTCATCTGTGCCATCCGTGAACCACACCTCACCTGAACCGCGCCAGGTTGAACGGCTTGATGATGTCCATCGTCTCGCCCGTCAAGATCAGGTGGCTGATGGTTAGAGCAGTGACGGGCGCGAGCAAGATACCTTTGCGATAATGCCCTGTCGCCATGAACAAGCCGCGCACGGACGTTTCGCCCAGAATCGGCGCGTCATCGCGGCTGCCGGGGCGCAGCCCGGCGGTCATCTCCACGAGGGGCAAATCGTAGATGCCGGGCAACACCTCCCACGCTTTGTCCAGCAGGCTGAGGATACCGCCCGCCGTCAGTTGCGTGTCGAAGCCCATCTCCTCCACCGTCGCGCCCACGATTAGTTGTCCGTTGTGACGGGGCACCAAGTAAACTTCCAACCCCCAAACGACATGGGTGATGAGCGGCGCGTCGGGGGGCATTTGCAGGGTCAATATCTGCCCTTTGACAGGGCGCACCGGCGGGCGCGCCGACTCTGGCAAGCCGTTTAGGTTGCGCGACCAAGCCCCCGCGCACAGCACAACAGCATCCGTCGCAATTGTTTCATCGTCAAGCTTCACGCCGCGCACGCCGTTGTCTTCGATGAGGATGTGACGGACTTCGGTATGCTCGCGCAGGTTGCCACCGGCGCGCACCAACGCCTCGCGCAGGGCGAGAACCATCGCGCGGTTATCCACCTGATGGTCGAGGGGGCTGAACAGCCCGCCGACGACGTGGCGCGATAACAGCGGCTCGCGCTGCCGGGCTTCGTAGCCGGAGATCCATTCCACCGGCAAGCCCCATTGTTGCATGTAGTTGTGGCGGAACTTGAGTTGCTCGGCGTCGTCGCGGTCAAGGGCAACCATAAGCGTGCCTTCGGTGCGGTAGCCGATGGACACGCCCGAGGCTTCCTCCAACGCGTGGGCGAAGTCTACCCATAGGTCGTGGCTGAAGCGTAGGAGTCGGACGTAATCGCGTTCCGTCGGCTTGGCTTCGATGTGTGGGGTCAACATCCCCGCCGCCGCCCATGTCGCCGCACGTCCCGCCTCACCGCGCTCCAGAACGGTCACCGGGCAGCCCGCTCGCGCCAGATACCAGCCGATAGACAGCCCTATCGCCCCGCCGCCAATGACAATAACATCGTTGGCACGTTGGCACGTTGGCACGTTGGCACGCTCACACGTTAGCACGTTAGCACGTTAGCACGTTGGCACGTTGGCACGTTGGCACGTTGGCACGTTGGCACGTTAGCAGGTTCGCATGTTGGCACGTTAGCACGTTGTTCCAACGTGCCAACGTGCCAACGTGCTAACGTGCTGCTTCGGTTGCCATCTCCGCCGCCATCTTCCGCAAATCTTGCGTGATGCGCATGGAGCAGAACTTCGGACCGCACATCGAGCAGAACTTTGCTGTCTTATAGGCTTCGGCGGCGAGTTCTTCATCATGGAAGGCGCGAGCAGTTTCTGGGTCGAGGGAGAGTTCAAACTGTTTGTTCCAGTCGAAGTTGAAGCGCGCGCGAGAGATGGCGTCGTCGCGCTCACGCGCCCCTGGTCGCCCGCGCGCGATGTCGGCGGCGTGCGCGGCGATTTTGTAGGCGATGATGCCCTGCTTCACGTCCTCCGCATTGGGCAACCCCAGATGCTCTTTGGGCGTGACGTAGCACAACAACGCCGTCCCCGCCCACGCCGCTAACGCTGCGCCAATCGCGGAGGTGATGTGGTCATAGCCGGGCGCGATGTCGGTCACCAGCGGACCCAGGGTGTAAAACGGTGCCTCGTGGCAGATCTCCTGCTCCTTCTCCACGTTCATCTGGACGAGGTGCATCGGGATGTGCCCGGGACCTTCAATCATCACCTGCACGTCGTGCGCCCACGCCCTTTTGGTCAACTCACCCAATGTCTCCAACTCGGCAAACTGCGCGCGGTCGTTGGCGTCAGCAAGACAGCCGGGACGCAAGCCGTCGCCCAGCGAGAACGCGACATCATACTTCTTAAAAATCTCGCAGATGTCGTCGAAGTGGGTGTAGAGCGGGTTTTGCTGGTGGTGCGCCACCATCCACTGCGCCAGAATCGAGCCGCCCCGCGAGACGATGCCCGTCACGCGGTTGCTGGTCAGCGGCACGTATTCCAACAGCACGCCCGCATGGATCGTCATGTAATCCACGCCCTGCTTCGCCTGCCGCTCAATGACCTCCAGAATCCCTTCGGGCGTGAGGTCCTCGACGCGGCGCACCTCCTCCAATGCCTGATAAATCGGCACAGTGCCAATCGGCACGGGCGAGTTGGCAATGATGGCTTCGCGGATGCGGTCCAGGTCGCCGCCGGTGGACAGATCCATCACCGTATCCGCGCCGTAGTGCACGGCGACGTGCAGTTTGTTCAACTCCGTCTCGATGTCGGACGTGGTCGCGGAGTTGCCGATGTTCGCGTTGATTTTGCAGGTGAAGTTCTTGCCGATAATCATCGGCTCAAGGCGCGTGTGGCGGATGTTAGCGGGAATGATAGCGCGCCCCCGCGCCACTTCATCGCGCACGAACTCCGGCGCTACCCTCTCCTTCTCAGCGACATAGCGCATCTCCTCCGTGATAATGCCCTGCCGCGCGTAGTGCATCTGCGTCACGTTCCCTCCGTTGCGGTTTTTGACCCACGCTTCTCTCATCATGTATCCCTCACTGTGTTCGCGTATGCGCGGTTTCGCGTTTCCCACGTTCGCCTCGTTACGCGAATACGCGCATACCTTCTTAGAGCCTATCCCAAATTTGAACCTCCCCCAACCCCTCCTTGGCAAGGAGGGGAGTTTGGGGGATCGGCTCTTAGCGCTTATCCCCAAGATCGCTCTCGGCGATCGTCATGGCGAGCGAAGCGAAGCCATCTTGCTGCCCCAGAGAGGATTGCTTCACTCGCCATGACACCAATTTTTGGGATAGGCTCTTAACCTCGCATAAAAAGAAAGACCGCTCGGCGGACAGAAGCGGTCTGGGGTATCTCACCAGCCTCTGCGTTCCCTCCGCCAGCATTACCTGGGTCAGGTTCCAAGGGTTGTCCCGACGACGCGGAACTCTCAGCCTATGGCTCCCCCCGCAGATGACCGAACGGTATGCAGTTGTCATTTGACATTCTATCTGAAACCGCCACTGAATTCAATAGGGGACGGAAAAAGACACGGCACCCGGTGCGCCGCCTATGTACCCTCCAACGGATACACGGGGCGCCGCAGCCTGCGATACTCGTAACAGCGGAAATCAGGGCGATGCACACCGGGCGTGTCGGCGTCGAAGATGCGCTCGGCGAGGTCCTGATAGGTGCTGCGAAAGTGGACGGCGGATTTCAGGGCAATCAAGCGGCGTTGGGTCGGTTCGATGCCGACGCTCCGCAACAGCGCGACGTCGTAGGGTTGAATGCGGCGTTCCGTCACCACAATTTCAACGCCGCCCACGACCAGCACCGCCGTTCTGCCCATGCAGGCGCGCGCGCCGCCGCCCATCGCACCACGCAGGGTGAACGTCCCGTCCGACACAAGTTTGACGTGCGCCGTGAGGCGCACAGGGGCGCCGTGGCGATGGTCGGTTTTGCCGCCGAGGTCGAGCGTAACGGTGTTGCCCACGCCCGCTGCCACTGCCGCCGCCACCGCTTGCGGGTCGGCGATGACAGCAACGACGGCGTCCTGCACGTCCTTTTCGAGGAACTCGCGCAGAATCACCGTGCCGTCGCACGGGGCGCCGCCGCCGGGGTTGTCCGAGCCATCGGCGAGGACGACCAACCCGCGTGCTTGTGTGCGAGCGTATTCAATGACTTCCGCAACGGGCGTGAGCGTGACGTGGAACGCCTCCCGTTTCTCCCAAATCGCCTCCGCCATCGCTGCGGCTTTGCGCCGGGCGAGTTCCGCATCATCGTTTGTCGTGACCAGCACCGACACGCCCGCATTGCGGATGTCGGCAAACGGGAAGCCCATCGCCAGCGTGACGTTGATGACGCCACGTTCGGATTCGATGGCGTGCGCCTTCGCCAACAGCGAGCGCATCGGCTCAATTAACGTGCATTGCTTGGGCGGCATGGTGAGGAGCGGAAGTTGATGGTAGGCGAGCGTGGGGCGCAGTGTGCCACGCTGCATCGCCGCCAGCACCTCGACCGCTTCCATGCCGCGCTCAAACATATCGGTGTGCGGATACTCGTCGAAGCCGATGATGACGTCGGCGTGCTGCGCCATCTGGGCGGTGACGTTGGCGTGAAAGTCGAGCGTCACGATGAGGGGAACATCGCTGCCGACGATGGCGCGCACGGCGGCGAGGAGGTCACCTTCGGCGTCCTCAATTGCCTCCGTCACCATCGCGCCGTGCAGGTCGAGCAAAATGCCGTCACACTGTCCGGCGGCTTTCAGTCGCTCCAGCAGCAGACCTTTCAGAGAGTCGTAAGCGTTTTGCGGCACCGTGCCGCCGGGGGTGGCGAAGGTGTGCATCAACGGCTCCAAGTTGAAGCCGTGTTTTTCCGCACCGGCGATGTAGCCGCCATGGACGGTGCGCGTGCCGCGAAAATGGTGGAGAATCGCCGCGCCACCGCCGAACTCCGGCGTCGGGCTGCCGCGCCGAAAGTCCTCCAACGTCGTCGGTGTAGAAGCGAAGGTGTTGGTTTCGTGTCCGATGCAAGCGGTCAGGATGCGCATGGGGTCACTCCATCACCAACGACGCCCGCGTGACATACCCTTTGTCCGACTCCTCAAAGGCGCGGTTGATGTCCTCCAGCGGGTATTTATGCGATAACAGTTTGTGGAACGGATACCTGTGCTTGGCGCGGCGTAAGAAGTCGAGGGCTTTTTTGAGCGACTCCGCCTCATACCACCGCACGCCGTAAATAGTGGCGCACCGCCAGACGAGCACGGACGGGTCGGCCACGTAAGTCAGCCCAGGGCTGATGTTGCCGATTTCGACGTAGCGCCCACCGTCGGCGAGCATGTCCAGCCCTTCGGGGACGACCTGCGGGAAGCCCGCGACCTCCAGCACCACATCCGCCCCGCCCTCGGTGAGTTCGTGCGCGCGCTTGACGCGCTCTGCGGGCGTGCGGAACTCCCGCAGGTCAATTGTCGCGTCCGCGCCGAACTCACGCGCCAACTGCAGGCGTTCCTCCACCCCGTCAATCACGACGACGCGCTCGGCGCCCATGTCCTTCGCCACCGCCGTCGCGTAGACCCCCAAGCCGCCCGCGCCCTGAATGACAACGTATTCGCCGAACCGCAGTTGTGCTCGCAGCAGCCCCTCAATCACCTGCGACAGCGCGCAGTTAATCGGGGCGACCAGTTCATCACTGAGGTCATCGGGGACCTTGAAAATCGTGTAATTGCGCTGTAAATAATAGTATTCGGCGAATGCACCCAGAAAATGCGGTGGCGTCTCACATGACACGCTGGTGTAAGCCATCCCCCTACGGCACGCGCCCGGTCGTCCTTTCAGGCAGATGCGGCATTGCCCGCAGGGATAAAAATAGCGGTAAACGACGCGGTCGCCTTCCTTGAGCGGCTCGCCATTCGAATCGTGTGTCACGCCCTCACCCAGGGCGGCGATGCGCCCGGTCATCTCGTGCCCGATAATGCGCGGCAGGGCGCGCCCCATCCGCTCCATGTTATACTCCCCCCGCCAGATGTGCAAGTCCGACCCGCACACGTTCGCCATCGTGACCTTGATGAGCGCCATCCCCGGCGGCGGCTCAGTGACGGGATACTCGCGGATCTCAAACGGCTTGCCCGTTCCCACGAAAACGGCGGCTTTGCCCATCAGTGCCATCTGCTTTTCTCCTTTCCTGCATGGTCAGTCCTATTTTGACCCAATCTGCAGTTTCCGTCAAACGTGAACGCAGCGATAAGGACAACGCAAAGGTCGGGTCCAGACAAAAAAAACTGTTGACAAGTGGAACTTCATCTGATAGAATCGTGTTCAACGATTTCAGTGAAATTGGGAAGAAACGGTTGCGGCAGTCCAGAAAAGTAGCCCGCAGCGCTATCGCGGCGCGATGGGCGGCATTTTTCGGACAGGCTGTGACCTCGCCACTTAAAACCCTTGCAGAGGTATGCCTATGCATCCTCGTCTGTATCTCGGCACATCAGGTTGGAGTTACGAGGACTGGCGGGGCAATTTCTACCCGACGGACGTGGCGGCGGGCGACTTCCTCAGTTGCTACGCGCAGCGGTTTCGCACGGTGGAGATTGATAGCACCTTCTACCGACTGCCGACGCCGACGATGGTGGCGCGCTGGGTGAGGTCCACGCCCGACGGCTTTCTGTTTGCGGCGAAAGTGCCACGCGAGATCACGCACGAAAAACATCTCGTCGCCTGCGAAGAACCCATCGCTCACTTTCTCAAGGCGATGGAAGGGCTGGGTGAGAAACTCGGTCCAATTCTGTTCCAGTTCGGCTACGACTTCAAACCCGAGCAGTTCGGTGACCTTGAGAAGTGCCTCCGCCATCTGCCCCAAGGTTTCCTGTTCGCGGTGGAGGTCCGCAACCGCAAGTGGCTGACGGAGGCGTTCTTCAACCTGCTTGCCGACACCGGCGTTGCCCTCGTTCTCGTGGACCACCCGTGGATGCCGCGCCTGACGAAACTGACCACTCACTTCACCTACATCCGCTGGCTGGGCGACCGCAAGCAGGTCACGGAGCCGTTCAACCAAATCAAAGTAGACCGCGCCAAAGCGCTGCAATGGTGGGCGGGCGAAGTCCAAAAAATGCTGAACGGCGGCGCGACAGTGTTCGGCTACTTCAACAACCACTACGCAGGGCACTCGCCGACGTCGCTGGAGCAGTTCAGAGCGATGCTGACCGGTCAGGAGGAACGATGAACGCGCTGTTCAACATCACCGATACCGCGCCCCCCGTGAAGGGCTTGCCCCGCGCCGCTGCCGAAGCGGAGACGCTCGACGCGCGCAACGACGTAGTGTATAAGTTGCTGCCCGTCAAAAGCCTGCTCAACGCCTGCGCAGGAATGCCGTTTGAGTGGACGATTAACCCGTATCGCGGCTGCGAGATAGGCTGCCCCTACTGCTTCGCCAGATATACCCATGAATACATGGGCTTTGAAGCGTGGCTGGACTTTGAGCGCAAGATCTTCGTGAAGGAATCGGCGGCGGAAGTGCTGGCGCGGGAACTGGCGAAGAAAAAAGGGCGCAAGGGACACATCGCCATCGGCACGGCGACCGACCCGTATCAGCCAGCGGAACGGCGGTTTGGTATCACGCGGAGTTTGCTGGTAGTGTTGGCGCGGCACAGCGGGTTGAGCCTTTCCATCACCACCAAGTCCGACCTCGTGCTGCGCGACGTGGACTTGCTGCAAGCGGCGGGCGAGCGGAACCGCCTGCGCGTCAACGTGACCATCACCACGCCCGACGCCCGCCTCGCCCGCCTGCTCGAACCCCGTGCCCCCACCCCACAGAAGCGGTTCGCTGCCGTTGCGGGGCTGACGAAGGCGGGGATTGGCGTCAATGTCTTTCTCGCGCCTGTGCTGCCGTTCATCACAGACAAGCGCGAGGACTTGGAGACCATCATCGCCCGCGCCCAAGCGTTGGGCGTGCGGCGCGTCGTCGTGGACTGCCTACGCTTGCGCTCCTCGGCGCGCAAGCGTTACCTGCCGTTCATCGCCGAACAGTTTCCGCACTTGCTGGCGGACTACCGCCGACTTTACGGCGCGGACGAAGAACCGCTGCGGGATTATCAGCGACACCTATGGGCGATGTGCGGAGAGTTGCTGGACAGGTATGGGTTCAACGCGGATGACGAAGAATCGCCACCGCACGTTTTAGAGCAGTTGGAGTTAGCGCTGGAAGGGTAAGTCTGCCGTGCGATTGAAATCACATGCAACGATGCAAAGCACAGTCCGCGCAGGCAGACTTCGGGTTGTTGTGCGGGTGGTTTCAACCGCACTTGTCTTCTTTGCGGGACAAACGCCGCGTTTGGGTTTTCGTTGCCATCGCGTTCATCTCTGCGTCTGATTTTATCAGGTTGCAGAGGCGGAGGTAAGGAGCCGTGAATGACGCGATTCATTCGTGCTCATTCGCGGAGATCTGTGGATGAGGAGGCATCGCAGTGAGCATCGAAGTCTATCAGGTCAAAGGCGACATCATGGAACTCATCTTTGACCCGCGCGCGGAGGACCTGCGGGTGGGGGAGACGCTGACCGTGCAGGAGCGGGACACGGGGCGGGGGCTGGTCGTGCAGATTCTGGAGTTCCGCATGGTCACCTATCCCAGCCTCGTGCAGGAACTGCTGCGCATGGTGTTAGGGCAGAACCACAACGGGCATCCCAACGGCGCGGGAAACAATCCCGAAGAGACGCTAGGGATGATGACCAACCTGACGGAAGCCCTCTCGTCGGAGAACGCGCTGAAGGTCATGCAGATCTCGCAGGAGCGCAACCTGAAAATCGCGGTGTGCAAAATTCGCAAACTCACGGGGTCGGCGTGGGACCAGTGGGACGGCTGGATCCCGCACCGCGACGTGGTCATCACCCGCACCGCCGACGCCGAACTGTTCGAGAACTGCGTCGCCGACCTCGGCAACCGCCTCGACCTCGGCTTCACCCTGCGCGGCGAGCCGTTCACCATTGAGGGGCAGACGATTGAGAAAATCAACATCGTCACGGGCGTCAAGGGGAGCGGCAAGTCGCACCTGTCCAAAGTCCTCCTGTTAGAACTCATCAAAGCGGGCGCGCCTTGCATCGTGTTCGACCTCAACAAAGAATACATCCACCTCCCGCCGCACGAGGTGGACGACCTCACCGGGCGCGTAGTGCGGCGCGGCATCGTTCACCTCAAAGCCGCCCACAACCTCAAATTAGGCTTGCGGCAGTTCGGCATCCAGCCGCTCATCACCATGCTGGAAAAATACGGCTTGCCCGAAGTCTCCTGCATGCACCTCGAAAACAGGCTTTTCGGCTTGTTTGAGGAGATGGATTACCTGGAGAAGAAGGGCATGAAGGTCCCGTTTATCGGCATCGAGCATCTAATTGAAATGGCAGAGCACAACGAGATCGCGCCCAACGAGGTCGTCAACGCCGCCATCCGCTCGCGGCTGTTGTCGGTGCGCAACACGGGCGTGTTCGCCACCAAACCCGATGAGGCGATCGACCTGCGGCAGGAATACAAAAAGGTGCGCTTCGGTGGGGCGTTGGTCATTGACGTGAGCGCGTTGAGCAACCTCGCACGGTTCGGGTTCACGCAGGCGATTCTCGAAATCGTCAAGAGCATCTGCGAGGAAGAAATCCAGAACGGCACAGCGCGCTTCCCTTTTGTCTTCTTCGAGGAGGCGCACCTTTACATCAGCCGCAACACCATCACCAACATCGTCACGCGGTCACGGCACTTGGGCATCACCTGCTTCTTCATCACCAACATGGTCGGCGGCTTAGACGAAAGCGTGCTGCGGCAGGCGGACAACCTGTTCATGACCTACCTTCCCTTCGACGACGACGTGAGGCACATCGGCAAATCGGCGATGACCGACCAGGAGACCATGAGCAGCTTCGTCAAACGCCTCCGCCGCCACCACGCGATGGTCATCGGCACCTGCACGCGGCAGTATCCCATCATCATCAAAGTCAAATCCCTGCGCGGCATCAACACCGCCGGCGAGACGCAGTATTTCTTCAAGCCCAAGATGAATGGAAACGGGGCGCATGGGGCGGAGAAGAGGGTGGGGTTGTTCCGGGGTGGCGAGAAAGAGGTTTGACGCACACGGCGAGGGGCTGGGCGGAAGGGGGCGGTTTCGTTAGGCGCTCCCATTGAAAGGGAAGCATAGATGCGGCCGAGAGCCCGCCGGGCGCTGTTGCCACAGGGGCGGTGTCTGTGCTAAAATATAGCGCAACCCAGAAGACAACGTGGGGGCGGAAGGGGCGCAGGCGAGATGGTCTGCGCTCCATACTCAGAGGAATCATCCATGTCCCCACGGGGACACCACGCCGGGCGAAAATCGTCCTCGTCCTCCCCATCGTAATTTGTGTGGTTCGAGAATGAAGGCGACGGGGAGGAGGACGACGATTTTTGAGGGAGGAACGAAGCGATGGAAATTATCCCCGCGATTGACCTGCGTGAGGGGCGCTGCGTGCGGCTGGTGCAGGGACGGTATGAGCAGGAGACGGTTTATTCTGATGACCCGGTGATGGTCGCCAAACATTGGGAGGCGGAGGGGGCGACGCGGTTGCATGTCGTAGACCTCGACGGCGCACTGTCGGGGGTGCCGCAGCATCTGGAGGTGGTGCGCGCCATCGTCGAAAGCGTCAATATCCCCGTGCAGTTTGGCGGGGGTATACGCACTGAGTCCACAATTGAAACGCTGCTGGCGATGGGCGTAGACCGCGTCATCCTCGGCACAAGCGCGGTGTCGGACAATGTGTTCCTGCGCAACGCGCTGAATAAATACGCCGAGCGTATCATCATCAGCATTGATGCCAACGATGGAAGGGTCGCCACGCGGGGTTGGACGGAGGTGACGGAGATTTTAGCCATCGCCTTCGCGCAGGAGATGGAGCGGTTGGGGGCGCAGCGGCTCATCTTCACCGACATCTCGCGGGATGGGATGTTGAGCGGCCCGAACCTCAAGCATCTCCGCGAGGTCGCTGAAGCGGTCTATATTCCCGTGATTGCCTCCGGGGGCATCTCGCGGCTGTCGCACATCCGCGCCGTCAAGGCGTTGGAGGACACGGGCATCGAAGGCATCATCATCGGCACGGCGCTTTACACGGGAACGGTTAAGCTCAAGGACTGCATCGCCGTCGCCACGCAGCAGCAGGTGGAAGAATCCACCAGCCCGGAGGAACTGCGCCGCGTGGAGACGCTCGCCCTGCTGCGGTTGGCGGAGGAACTGCACGAGGCGGCGGGGTTCTGTCACGACCATCATCGCTGGCGGGCGGCAGCGGATCTGGCGGGGGGGAGCATCGTGACGGCAGCGCGCGGCTTGATTGTGTGGAGCGGCGAGAGACCGCCTACCACCTCGACAGAGATGATGAATCGCCTCAGCGACCTGTATCTCAAAACCGGCGACATCCCACCTGAAATCGGTATGAAGTTGGACGACGCCATGCGCATCCGCCTCCTCGCCAGTTCGGACCCGCACGTCATTTTCGGCGCGGACGAAGGCAGCATCGTCATGGACGCCGCGCGGGAACTCATTGAGGAGTTGAGAAAGAGAACTGCCGCGTGAAACGTGAAAAGTGTAACTTCGTATTCACACTTCACATGTCACGTTCCAGTCGCTATGCTTGCCCGTCGCATCATCCCTGCTCTCGACATCCACGAGGGTCGCGTTGTGAAGTGCGTGCGGTTTTTAAACCCGCGCGATGCGGGCGACCCGGTGGATTTGGCGCGCCTGTATGACCAAGAGGGTGCGGATGAGATTATTTTTCTGGACATCACTGCCAGTTACGAGAAGCGCGATATCATGCTGGACGTGGCGCGGCGGGTGGCGGAGCAGGTGTTTATCCCGTTCACTGTCGGTGGGGGTATCCGCTCGGTGGAACACATCCGCGACATCCTCAAAACCGGCGCGGATAAGATTTTCATCACAACGGCGGCAGTGCAAATTCCCCACCTCATCACGGAAGGCGCGGAGCGGTTCGGCAGCCAGTGCATCGTCGTCGGGATTGATGCCAAGCGGCGCACGACACCTGAGATCAGCCACGAGGATAAAAAGGCGTGGGGCGCGTGGTTGCAGGAAGACGACCCACGCGGCTGGGAAGTCTATATCCATGGGGGGCGCACGCCGACAGGGCTGGATGCCATCGAATTCGCCGCCCAAGCCGCCGCCCGGGGCGCGGGCGAGATTCTGCTGACCAGCATGGACGGCGACGGCACACAGGCAGGTTACGACATCGCGCTCACGCGCCGCATCGCTGAAGCCGTCAACGTCCCCGTCATCGCCAGCGGGGGCGCAGGGACGATTGACCACCTCTACGATGCCCTCACCACCGGCAAAGCCGAAGCCGCCCTCATTGCCTCCATCATTCACTACGGCACTTACACCATCGGGGAAATCAAAGCCGCACTGCAGCAGCGGGGCGTGGTGGTGAGAGTGCCGTGATTTATCACGGCGCTCTCGGTCGCGGTTATAAACTCTGTCACCCATGTCTGAGGGAACTATGAGGAACGAGGGGGAACGATGAGGAAATTCCTCTGACTAAACTTTTGCGTTTTACCCTTTCCTCCAAAAATGCCCGTCATGGCGAGCGGAGCGCAGCCATCCCCTGCGCCTGAGGGTGTCATTGCGAGCGCAGCGAAGCAATCCCCTGCGGAGGCGATTGCTTTGCCTCGTTCCTCGCCACTGCTGCGCTCCTCGGAATGACGCTCAACGTTACCCCGCTTGGGAAGGAGTTGAGGGAGGGGAAAGATTTTGTCTGACACCCTAAACAACGGTGCGCGGGTAAATCTCCGGCTCTGACATGTCCGCCGTCTGAACGATGTAAGTCGCCCCGCCGTGCGTCTGGTCGGTCATGCCGACATGGTTGCCGTGTCGGTCAATGGCGATGAGGTTCATGCGTCCCTCAAAGGGCAGCGTGAGGACTTTCAAATCCCGCATCGCCTCACGCGCCGCCTCCTCCAGCGGCATCCCCATTTTCATGTAGAGAATGACGGAGTGCGCCGTCGCACAGCGCAGCGCCATCTCGCCGTAGCCGGTGCAGGCGCATGCGCCGTAGCGGTTATCGGCGTAGTTGCCCGCGCCGATGATGGGTGAGTCCCCCACTCTGCCCGGATACTTCCACGCCCAACCGCTGGTGCTGACCCCGCTGGCGATGTCGCCCCGCGCGTCCATCGCTATCACGTTGACCGTGCCGTGGAACTCTTCGGTTGAGCCGGTTGAGCCGGTTGAGCCGGTTGAGCCAGTTGAGCCAGTTGAGCCGGTTGTGCCGGTTGTGCCGGTTGTGCCGGTTGTGCCAGAATCAAC
>JANWYM010000589.1 GCA_025055355.1 Abditibacteriales bacterium | reverse complement strand
CGGACGGGCGAGGCTCCTGCCGAGCCAAGTGCTTACGGGTTACTAACAGCCTATCCCAACAACCTCCCCCGATTGAAATCGAGGGCGACCCACCCTGGCGGGTTTTGCAGTTTTTTGGGGTAGGCTCTAAGGCTCGGCAGGAGCCTCGCCCGCCCGAAAGGGCAGCACGCTATCCCCCGCAGTCACTCATTGTAGCACGCCATCGGGGGAAACGCAACACCGCACGTTCGGCAGTCAAAGAGCCGCCCCTCCCCCGGGGAATCCCCCATCTGCAAGGTCAAACGAGGAAGCGGCATCTCGCCGTCGAACAACAACGCATGAAAACTGCAGACATCGTGGTTGTAGGCGGCGGAGTGATTGGCTGCTTTGCCGCCTATGAGTTGGCGAAGGCAGGAGCGTCCGTCGTGGTGGTTGAGCGCGGGCGCGTGGGCGCGGAGGCGACGGGGGCATCGGCGGGGATGCTCACACCGTTGAACGCCGCCGAGGAGGGTGAGCCGACGCCGCTGTTTGACTTCTACTGGGCGTCGCTTCAGATGTTCCCGCCCATCGTCGCGGAGTTGGAGGAAACGACGGGGATAAGGCTGGAGTTCGCCGTGTCGGGCGCGCTGCGGCTCTCACAAAGCGAGGAGGAGGAACAACTGCGCCGCGAGCAGTTTGAGGCCTGGCGACAGAACCTGCCTGCGAAGATTTCATGGCTGGACGCGCAGGAAGCGCACGCGTTAGAACCCGCGCTCGGTCCTGCCGTGCGCGGGGGCGTGCTTTCGCATGAGGAGGCGACCATCAACCCGACACGGCTCGTGCACGCCTTAGCACGGGCGGCAACGCGGTGGGGGGCGCAGGTGATGGAAGATTGTATGGTGACGGGCGTGCGTCACATCCATCAACGCCTCACCGCCGTCACGACGACGGCGGGCGACATCGCCACGCCGCACGTCGTCATCGCAGCGGGCGCATGGAGCCGCTTCTGCGGTGAATGGTTAGGGGTGAGTTTGCCGATTACGCCCGTGCGTGGACAGATGTTTTCTGTGCGGCACCTCGCATGCCCGCTGACCCGCGCGGTGTTCTCCTACAACGGCGGCCTGTTCCCGAAGATGGACGGGACAGTCCAAGTCGGCGCGACAGTGGAGATGGTCGGCTTCGATAAAAGCGTCACGCCCGAAGGCATCGCCTCCCTCATGGGGTTGATTCCCGCGCTTGTGCCGTGTTTACAGCAGGGACACATCGAGCAGATGTGGGCGGGACTGCGCCCGTGGTGCGAAGACGGCGCACCGATCATCGGGGCGTTGCCGGAGTGGCAAGGTGTGACCGTCGCAGCAGGGCACTTCCGTCAGGGACTCCTCGCCAGCCCCGCGACGGCAAAGGCGGTCAAGTCCATCATCGTGGACGGACGCAGCGACCCGATGGTGGAGACGTTCTCACCAGCGCGGTTTGCCCACGGATGAAATGTGCCAACGGATAAAAGAGTTACGCGGTTGCCCTCCCCTTTTCCCCAACCGCATGCCTGTCATGGCCAGGGGAAGAGGGTGTCAGCCACCGCATCACTCTGGTTATCCGTTGAGACTTTTCATCCGTTGGCGTGCAACGTCGTGCCTGAGCAACCCATCAAAGTCCAGCAGCAATTTACCGTGCCTGCCCCTATCGAGTCCGTGTGGTCATTCCTGCGCGATGTGAACTCCTTCGCTTCCTGCATCCCTGACGTACAACAAGTTGAGGCGGTGGATGAACGCACGTTCAACGCCGTCGTGAAAGTGCACATCCTCACGATGAAAGCGGAGTTTCAAGTCACCGCGACCATCGTTGAGGAGACGCCGCCGACGCATCTGGTCTCCGAGTTGCGCGGCGCAGACGCTGAACACGGCGGAACGATTGCCCTGCGCAACGTTCTGGACCTACGCTCATTGCCGGGCGGGGAAACGGAGGTGTCCTACGTCGTGGACGGCACACTCAGCGGCACATTAGCCGCGCTGGGAGGCGGCATGGCGGTGAAACTCAAGGCGATGCAGATGGGCAAAGCGTTCGCGGCGGAGGTGAGGCGACGGGTTGTAATGGTCAATGGGCGTGGTATTTTCCCTCCTTGACTTTCTTCCTGCGGTTCTGTTATAATGACGACGAGCCGTATAGCGCAGGCATCCTGCCTGCGGTCATGCAGGTAAGGGGAATGAAATTGTGAATCAAAAGGATCTGAGCGTCTCCTACGAAATCCGGCGGGTGGATACGCGGGACGTGTTAGTCGTCCATCTGAAAGGCAGCGTGGATGCGCACACGTTCGGTTTGTTTGAGGAGCAAATCTCCGCGCTGCTGGCGCAAGGCTCGCATCACCTCCTATTGGATTTTCAAGGGCTGGACTACATCAACAGCACGGGGCTGGGCTTCCTGCTGGGTCTCTCCCGCCAGATGGACGAGCAACATAGGAAACTGGTCATCGCCAACATGCCCGATAAAATCCATCACATCTTCGACCTGTTAGGCATCGCCAGTCTGATGGGCACCTTCGCGGAGGAACAGGAGGCGCTGGCGGCTCTGGCGACGGATCTCAGGCAGGAGCAGGCGGATGATTCCGAGAACGGCGTCCTACCGCGACCAGAGACGTCGGCAGACGGGAAGAAGGTGTGGCTATGAGTGGGAGTATGGCATCTCCTCTTCTCCCGTCGGGGCTTGAGGTGCCCAGCCACCTCTCGTTTGTGCCGGAGATTCGGCGGTTCGTGTCCAGGGTGGCGCGGCACATGGGGTTTGCAGACCGCGACGTGGCACAAATTGAAATGGCAGTCGCGGAGGTGTGTCAGAACATCATCGAACACGGCTACAAAACGGGTTCGACGGAAACAGTGCGCGGGCGTCCGCTCCGCGACATCATCCTCCATGTGACCCCCCATCCAGACCGCTTGGAAGTTCTCATCCTGGATCGTGCGGCGTTTAACTTTCCGGCGGACGAAAAGAAAGTTATCAATTTAGAGGAAGTGTTCATGACCCAGCGCGGCTTGGGGCGCCCCATCATCCACTTGTTCATGGACACCGTGGAACACCGCTTCATCGAGGGGCGGGGGAATGAGTTGCGGCTGGTGAAACATCTGCGCCTCAATGGTCAACCATCAACCATTGACCGTTGACCATATCAATCATGCTCCGCATCGGCACCTCGGGCTTCAGTTACGACGATTGGAGGGGCTTCTTC
>JANWYM010000588.1 GCA_025055355.1 Abditibacteriales bacterium | reverse complement strand
AATGTCCCCGCGTCATCCAGAGCGCGACGAGGCAGACCGCCATGGTCGCCCCGGCGGCTTGCTCGCCCTGGAAGGGAAAGCGGGGATACTGAAACCATCCCATCATGCTGCCGACGATGCGCTGGAGTTTGCCGAACAGATAAAAAAACCACGCCGAGTTGCACAAGTCCAGCGGCAGCAGGTAAGCGAACCCAATGACGAACGGATAGAAGCGCAGCGGCGTGGAGCCGATGGCGTTCCACGGCGGCTCGGTCAGGAACTGGCTGGCGTCCAGTTCCTTGACCCGAAAATGTGGGACGTTCGGATATAAGTAGTGCAATCCGTTGATGAGGTCAATCGCCGCGGCGATGCCGAACCCGAACCAGAAGGACTTTTGTAGGAACGGCGGCGCGCCGCCTCGGGTGAGTTCCATGGGCAGTTGCACCAGCGGATAGGCGAGCCGCTCCTTTTCCGCCCACTGTTTGCTGAGGAGCACGTTGAGGCAGGTGACCATCACAAACAGCAAGAAGATAATAGCCGTCCAGGCGGGGATGACGCGGAACCACGCCCCAACCGTAGGCGAGCCGTAGAAAGAGTCACCTCCCAGATAAAACGGTTTGACCGCCTCCCAATCCTTCACCACCAACCAATCAGGGAGATACTGGAAAAACAGGGTGTCCCACTGGCGTGCGGAGGTGTTATACCAGGTGGCAGCAGGGAGGACCCCGTGCAGCCCCACGAGATTATCGTGTCCGATGAACACGCTCTGAATGAGGAGCATCATGTAAATCGTGAGGAGTTCGGCTTGCGAGAACGCCCAGCGGGGGCGCACGCGGAGGATGAGTTGATTGACGCTGACGAGGAGGATGAGCAGCAGCAGGGCGTTCATGGGCAGCGAGCAGACGGTCATGTGCAAGCCGTGCCATACGCCCTCGACTTGACCGATCCAGTAGGTGTTGAGCGGCAGCAGCAGAAGTCCGACGGCGACCGCCCGCTTCGAGAGTCGCCACGCGGCGGGACGACGCTCCGGTGGAGCCGACGGTTTGTTGAGTTGTAGCGATTCAAGGGGTTCTGCTAATGCCATAGCCGTAGGGATCCTCTCCGTGCCTTCTTGAGACGCCGAGAGGTAGAGGGGAGTTTCCAAATTTAGCAGGGCATAATCGGCTTACCTCCCAACCACCCACCTGCCTATCGCGGCAGAGGCAACTCCACCCTTGCGTTGCCCTGCTTCTGCGAGGTCAAAAATCCGATGATGATTTCCAGCGCGCGGCGTCCGTCGTGTCCTGTGGAGATGCCCGTGCCGCCGTGTTCCATCAGGTGGATGAGTTCTTCCACCGCACCAAGGATGTGCGACTTCATGTAAAGCGGCGGCACGAGGAACCGCCCGCCTAATCTGCCTTGCGCATCTTTTGTCCACAGTTCCGCTGCTTCGTTGCCAACGAACACCTCACCGTCGGTGCCGATGAGTTCTAACTCGAAGCCTTTGCATGTCCCTCGGCGACAGTTGACAAACGCCCGCACGCCGTTGCGGAAGTGAATGTAGCCGCTTCCGCCGGGGTCGCCCGCCGGGTCGCGCCCACCGTCGCCACGATACTCGAAGTAATCCTCAAAGCCGGGGTCCAGTTCGGCGAACACCCATGCAGGTTCAGACTCGGCAAAAAAGCAAATCATATCAATCAAGTGGGTGCCGTTGCGAAATAGCATGGCGCGCGGTCCGCCCAGATGGGCGACGATGACGCGCAACTCCCCAATGTCGCCCTGGCGCACCAGCGCCCGCGCCTGATGGTAGAGCGGGTGCCACCGCCGCGTATGCTCAACGGTCATCACGGCGCCGTTTCTCTCTACCGCCTCAATCATGCGGTCGGCATCGGCGAGCGTGGTGGCAATCGGCTTCTCACACAAGATGCCCTTGATGCCCGCGTTCGCCGCATCTACTACGATGTCCGCATGGCAGTGGTCGGACGTGACGACGCTGAGGACGTCGAGACTCTCATGAGCAATCATCTCGCGGTAGTCCGTGTAAGTGTGAACGTCCGCCCAGACGTGCTGCCAGTCCAGCCTGAACCTGTCGAGCAACTCCGCCTTGAGGTCACACACCGCCACGACCCGCGTCTGCGGCAGCACAGCATACGCCGCCGCGTGCGACGGCGGCATCGGCTCACGCAGCGGCGAATCCTGCGGCGGTGCGTCCGGTGGCGCCGCTGCGATACCGGTCAACCCAACAATCCCAACGCGATAAGTCTTCAAGGCTTACCTCCTGAGTTGTTTGATGCCCTCATTCGTTGCGCCCTCGTTTTATCCTTTTGCCAAAATGACAAGACCAAAAGTTACGCAGTAGCCTCTACCATTTTCCCCGCCCCCAACCCCTTTCACGAGGGGAGGGGAGTTCTCTCAGCGACTTGCGCGACAAAAAAGCCTGATGTTGAGAGCAAAAAGCCGTCGCGAGCCGCCCTTGTCACTCCCTTCCCCTCGTGGGAAGGGGAAGGAAATAACGGTAACTGTGTAACTGTTTGAAGACATCACACCAGTTTGACGGAGAGGGGAGCGAGGTGGTATGATGATAGACAAACGGGGCGCTGACGATTGCGGCGGAGGTTGTGTGGACGACGCAGCCGATGGCTCTTTGAAACGTAAAGCATAAAACGTGAACTCAATCATGACCCACGTTTCACGCTTCACGTTTCGCGCTTCACGTTATGAGAACCTTTCGCATTCTCGCGTTCAGCATCTTTTTAGTTGTCATCGTCGTCCTGTTCGGGCTGAGTTACTGGGCGTTCGCGCTTTACGTTTTGTTGGGGGTGCTGCTGGCGTCGTGGCTGATGACGCTGCAATCGCTGACCGGCATCGTTCACACGCGCGTCGTGACGCGCAAGGAGGTGGACATCGGCGAGAAGGTCACGGTGTCCACCGAGGTCAAAAACACCGCGACGATGCCGGTGCTATGGGTGCTGTTGGAGGACAATGTGACGCGGCGGCTGCCCGTTGAGGGCGAGCGCCTCAAGGTCGCGCTGCTGCGGTCGGGGCAGAGCGTGGTGCTGAAATATACGATTGATTGCAAGTGGCGGGGGTATCATCAGATTGGTCCGCTGCTGATGGAGTCGGGCGATGTGTTCGGGCTGCGACGTAAGTTCCGCGTGGGCAAGCCGGTGGATTACATCACGGTGCTGCCGAAGGTGGTGCCGATTTCCCGTTACGGG
>JANWYM010000587.1 GCA_025055355.1 Abditibacteriales bacterium | reverse complement strand
ATCAGCGCGCGCTGCAACTTCGCCCCCCAGCCTTTGAGGAGGTAGAAGCGAGAGCCAGACATTTTCACGCCGCGCTCGAAGTCAATGATGCCCAGCGCCGGACCCAAATCCCAGTGCGCTTTCGGCTCAAAGTCAAACTGACGCAGCGTGCCTTCAGTGCGGATGATGACGTTCGCGCTCTCGTCGGGACCGACAGGCACAGAGGGGTCGGGAAGGTTGGGGACTTCCAACAGGCGGGCGTGGAGTTCCTCTTCGACGCTTTTGATTTCCTCGTCCAGCGCCTTGATGCGGTCGCTGACGGCGCGCATTTCGGCGATTTTGTCGCTGGCGTCCTGCCCTGCTTTCTTCAGGCGGCTGATTTCTTCGGAGGTCTTGTTGCGGAGGCTCTTCAATTGCTCGACTTCCGTCAGCCCGTCGCGGCGGCGGCGGTCAAGCGCGATAAGCGCGTCGACGTCTACGTCGCTGCCGAGGCTTCGCATGGCTTGTTTGACAAGTTCAGGGTTGTTGCGGAGAATGCGTATGTCAATCATTGGATTTTTCCGTCCTACGCTTCTTTCTTCTGTTCCTTCTCCTTCTGCGCTTTCAGACAACTCTCCATCGCCCGCATGAGGGCGGCACGCATCGCGTCGTCGTGGATCGGGCGGGCGGCGGCGGCGATTCTGGATTTTTCCTCTGCGGTTAGTTCAATTCTCTTTGCGAGAGGAGGTCTCTTTTCCGTGAAGATGGGGTCGTCGCCGGCGTCTTTGCGGCGGCGCGTGGTGTAGAAGCGAATGTCGCTGACGACGTTCTGCCGCAGCCGTCCGTTCAGGCGGGCAATGATGCGCGGCTTGTGGTAGGTCAGTTCGTGTGACCACATGGAGTTCTTGGTGCGCACGAACATCACGCCCCCTCGTAGCCCCTCGGGGCGCGTGTTGCGGGCGATTTCAGGACCGACCACGTCCGCCCACAGATGCAGCGCCATCTCCTGCAAGACCTTCTGCGTCCAGCCGCGCAGGTCGAGGAACTCGTTGAGGACGGGACCGACTTTTTCCATTGGGGAATTGGGGAATTAGGAAATGGGGAAATTAAAGGAGTAAGTCATTGGCTCAATTTCCCGATTTCCTGATTTCCTGATTCAGTGGTTACAAGGAACGAAGCAAAGCCGTCTCCTGCAGAGGGGATGGCTTCGCTCCGCTCGCCATGACGGGCGCACGGATGTCATGGCGAGGAGCGCAGCGACGAAGCCATCCCCTCCGAACCCAACGGGGGGTGTTAGGCTTGTTGCACCTGTCCATCCCTCACCTCGAAGAAGGTGGCGTCCACGCCGTCGCACAGGTGGCGGTCGGCACTGGTAAGCATCGCCTGCGGAAAGGACTGCGCTTGCCGTAACAGGCACCTTCGACGGCTTGCGTCCAGTTCCGACAGGGCGTCATCGAGCAGCAGCAGGGGCGACTCGCCCGTCGTGCGTTCCACCCAGCGGGCGAGGGCGATTTTCAGCCCCAGCATGGCGAGCCGCTGCTGTCCCTGCGAACCGTAGCGGCGCAGGTCCATGTCGCCCAGCCGAAACGCCAAATCGTCGCGGTGCGGGCCGACGTGCGTGATGCCCCGCCGCGCGTCTTCCTCAAAGTTCTTCCGCAGGGTTTGAAGGAACTTTTCTTCCAAGTCTAACACTTCATCGGACCTCGCGCAAGGGAGCGAGGGGGCATAGGTGACGGACAAGGGAACGTCCGTGCCGCTCAGAGCCGCATGGGTGTCCCGGACGAGAGGGGCGAGTTCCATGAGGAACTGCCGCCGCTTTACCATCAGGCGGCAGCCATAGTGGGCGAGTTGCGCGTCCCATTCCCCTAACGACGTGCGCTGGCGCATTTTGAGGAGGGCGTTGCGCTGCTGCAAGGCGCGGCGGTATTGCGTCCAGTCGTGGAAGTAAGTGGGCTGGGCTTTACTGAGTTCGACGTTGAGAAACCGTCGCCGCTCGCCGGGGTCGCCGGCAACGATGGACAGGTCGTGCGGAAAGAACGCGACGACTTGCAGCGTGCCGAGCCATTGCTGAAGGTCGGAGCGGCGGGCGTCATCCACCTTTAACGTCTTTTCCGCCCCGATGACAGAGAGTTCCAGTGTGGTTGTGGCGTTAGTGACCTCATGATAGACGATGGTTTTAAGTCCACACGTAGCTTGCTGCCACCGCACCCACTCGCGGTCGCGTTCGCACAGTGGGGAGCGGGTGGTCGCCAAGACCGAGAGGGCTTCAAGCAGGTTTGTCTTCCCGACGCCGTTCGGACCGAAGAAAACGTTTAAGCCACGCGCGGGCTGCAAGTCCAAAAAGGCGTAGTTGCGGAAGTTCTGAAGCCAGAGGCGGCGGACGACCAACGGGAAGTCACCTGAGAGTTGATGGGTTCATGAGTTCAGGTTGCTTCCCGTGAACCCATGAACTCTATGAACTTCATGAACCCGTCTTTTAGATTGCCATCGGCATCACGACGTAAAGCCAATCCTCACGGTCGGCGGCTTTGAGGACGCCGGGCAAAAGGGGCTGAGTGAGTTCCAGCGTGACGGTTTCGCTGTCAATCGCGCTGAGGGCTTCGATCAAGTAGCGGACGTTGAAAGCGATTTCAATGTCGGGCCCTTCCATAGAAATCGGGACCTCCTCATGCGCCTTGCCGACTTCTCGGCTTTCGGCGGTGATGATAACCACATCGCCCTGCATGCGGAACATGGCTCTCTCGGCGTTCTCGCGGGCGACGATGGCGACGCGGCGCAGGGCAGCAGCTAACTCCCTCGCGTCACATGTGATTTTGCGCTCCGCGTCGCGGGGGATGACCTTCTCATAGTTGGGAAACTGTCCATCTAACACGCGGGAGATCATCGTTATGGAAGTCCCCATGTCAGGTTTAGCCAGGGTGAACTGCACCTGACTCTCAGTGATATGCATGCGCACGGTTTCCTCTTCTGAGTCAGACAGGACGCGCATTAGTTCCCCCAGCGGTTTGGCAGGCACGATGACAGAGCGCTTGGCGTCCAACGGCGCACCGAACGGCAGCGCGTCCGTCGTCCGATACGCAAGGCGGTGGGTGTCGGTGGCGACTACGTTCAGGCGGCAGCCGCCATCCCGCCGCCCGCCGGTCGGCACAAACTCAAACAGCACCCCCATCATACTCCTGGGCATCTCTTCTTTGGATGTCGCGAACACCGTCTGGCGCAGGGTCTCTTTCA
>JANWYM010000586.1 GCA_025055355.1 Abditibacteriales bacterium | reverse complement strand
GAGAAGGCAACGGAAGCCTACGAGAACGCGCGCGTCAAGGTGCAGCGGTTCCTCAACGCCGCTCATTGGAAGGAAATCGTCTTCACGCGCAGTGCGACGGAGAGCATCAACCTCGTCGCGCAGACCTACGGCAGAGCGCACGTCCAGGCGGGCGATGAAATCCTCCTCTCCACGATGGAGCATCACTCCAACATCGTGCCGTGGCAGATGTTGTGCGAGGAAAAGGGCGCGCATCTACGCGTCGTGCCCATCAACGACGACGGCGAGTTGCTGCTGGACGAATACGAAAAATTGCTGACGCCCCGCACGAAGTTGGTGACCATTGTGCATGTCTCGAACGCCTTAGGCACGATCAACCCCGTTCAGCGAATGATTGAAATGGCGCACGCGCACGGCATCCCCGTGCTGGTGGATGGGGCGCAAGCCGTGTCGCACTTGCCCGTGGACGTGCGCGCGCTGGACTGTGACTTCTATGTTTTCTCGGGGCACAAGATTTTTGGACCGACAGGCATTGGCGTGCTGTTCGGCAAAGCGCAGTGGTTGGAGTCCCTGCCGCCCTATCAAGGTGGGGGCGATATGATTCTGTCGGTGTCGTTCGAGAAGACGACTTATAACAAGGTGCCTTACAAGTTCGAGGCGGGCACGCCGCACATCGCCGGGGCGATTGGGCTGGGTGCGGCGCTGGACTACGTGAGCGCGATTGGACTGGACGCCATTGCCGCCCATGAGCGCGCGCTGCTTCGCTATGCAACGGCGGCGGTGTGCGACGTGCCCGGCGTGCGTCTCGTCGGCACGGCGCGAGAGAAGGCGGGCATCCTGTCGTTCGTCATGAAGGGCATCCATCCGCACGATGTCGGCACTATCCTCGACCGCGAGGGCATCGCCGTCCGCGCTGGACATCACTGCGCCATGCCGCTCATGAAGCGGTTCGGCGTCGCCGCCACCACGCGCGCGTCGTTTGCGCTTTACAACACCTTTGAGGAAGTGGACGCGCTGGTACGGGGACTGCGCCAAGTCGTGGAGGTGTTCGGCGCATGAGAGATGACCTGCGCGACCTGTATCAGGAAGTCCTTCTCGACCACTACAAAAGACCCCGCAACTTCCGCGTGATGGCGGAAGCCAATCGGCGCGCGGAGGGACAAAATCCTCTATGCGGTGATGAGGTCACGGTCTACCTCTTGCTGGAAGACGACGTCGTCAAAGACGTGAGTTTTCAAGGCGCGGGCTGCGCGATCTCCATGGCGTCCGCCTCGATGATGACCGCAAGTTTGAAGGGAAAAACCAAAGAAGAAGCCGAAGCCTTATTCAACCGGTTCCACCAGATGCTCACCGAGGAAAGCGACACCGACCTGGAGGCACTGGGCAAACTGGCTGTGCTCTCGGGGGTGCGTGAGTTCCCCATCCGCGTCAAGTGCGCGACCTTGCCGTGGCACACCTTTCGCGCGGCGTTGGAAGGCAGCACGGAGGTCGTGTCAACGGAGTAAAGAGGAAGCCCGCACAATCTCCCCGCCTTGACAAGGAGGGGGTGGAGGAGGTTCACAATGACCTCCCCTCCTTGACAAGGAGGGGTTGGGGGAGGTTCACAATGAGCCTGATCAGAATCCATGAAAAGGTCACACTCACCCGCGATTGCGAAGCGATAGAGATCCCGTCAGGGCACAAAACCACGCTCCCGGCGGGGACGGAAGTGACCATCACGCAATCGCTCGGCGACAGTTTTACCGTCGTCACCGAACGCGGCTACATGGCGCGCATTGACGCCGAGGACGCTGACGCGCTGGGTAAAGAGGTTCCCCAGGTTTCTGCACAAGGGGCAGCGGCGCAGGTGAACAAGCCATTGGAAGAATTGGTTTGGGAGGCGTTGAGGACCTGCTACGACCCGGAGATTCCTGTCAACATCGTGGATTTAGGGCTGGTCTATGGCTGTGAGGTTACGCCTCTGCCTGAGGGCGGGCACCGGGTCGCCGTCACGATGACGCTGACCGCGCCCGGCTGCGGCATGGGCGATGTGCTTAAAGCCGACGCGGAGAGAAAAATCGCCCGCCTGCCGGGCGTCAAAGAAGTGCATGTGGAACTGGTCATTGACCCGCCCTGGAGTCCTGAGAGGATGTCGGAGGTCGCCAAACTGCAACTGGGGTTGTTGTGAGTGGGGAACTAAGAGTGTGCCCACAAACAATGACACTCATGGGCCTGTCAGGGCGAGCGGAGCGAAGCGACCCTCTCATGCCCGTCATGACAGGCATTCTGATTAGGGAGGGATTGAGAGAAACGACGACAGCCGCGTAACTCTCGAGTTCTTGACTGCGGAGGACAACGGTGGGATACCCCTTCACGGCACCAATTTGTAACCAACCCCATGAACGGTCAACAGACGGCGCGGATGAGTGGGGTTCTGTTCGATCTTCTTGCGCAGGCGGTGGATGTGAACGTTGATGCCCTCGGGTTCAAGGAAGCGGTCGCCCCACACCAGGTCCATCAGGCGCTCACGGCTCAGCACCTCGCCGGCGTGTGCCGCCAGACAGTAAAGCAGGTCAAACTCCAGGGCGGTCAGGTAGATCTCTCTGCCGCCGCGAAGCACCGTATGCGTAGCGGGGTCAATCACCAAGTCGCCCAACGCGACTTTGGGGCGCCCGTTAGCGGCGGGTGCGCTCCAGGTTTTCATGCGGCGCAGGTGGGCGCGCACGCGGGCGATGAGTTCGCCCGGCAGAAACGGCTTCACGATGTAGTCGTCGGCGCCGATGTTCAAACCGGCAATGCGGTCTGCCTCCGCCGACCGCGCCGTGAGCATCAAAATCGGAACGCGCGTGAACTCACGGGCGCGACGGCAGACTTCCTCGCCGCTCATCTTGGGCAGGATCCAGTCCAACAGCACGAGGTCAGGGGATTCGCGGCGCAATGCCGCCAGCCCCTCTTCCCCATCGTGCGCTAAGAGCACCTCGTAATCGGCTTCTGTTAAAGCCGCTCGCAACAGTTCGCAAGTTCCCTCATCGTCCTCGATGACCAACACTTTGCCCTCTGCCATAGGGACTCCTCACTGCACTCTGAACGTCGTTGGCACCCTGGTCGCTCGTTGATATAGATGCATTTGCAACGCGAGGTTGCGGTAGCCTTCTTCGCCGGAAACCAGAATAAGGCGGGCGTCGTTGCTTTGCACCGCGCGCACGAACTGACGCACCGAACGCTGCATGAAAT
>JANWYM010000585.1 GCA_025055355.1 Abditibacteriales bacterium | reverse complement strand
TGGAAGGTCCTGGAAGCAGCAGCAGAGGAGAAGGTCAAGCAGGCATCGGCGCAGCAGAGGACCAATCAACCGCCGACGGTGGAGTTTATCTCTCCCCCCGATGGCGCGACGGTGCAGGGCATCTTGGGCTTAACGCTCCGAGCCACCGATGATAAGTCCCTCAAACTCTTGGAGGTGCAGGTGGGTTCCCTGCGTCCCATCCGCCAGCGGTTCAAGCAGACCAAACGCGTCAGCGTCCACTTAACGATAGACACGAACCTCCTACTCGACGGACCTCAAACCATCCGCGCCACCGCCCGAGACCGCTTGGGGCATTCGGACACCAAGCACATTACGCTTGTCGTGCAGAACGCCCCGCCGCATGTCACCTTCGACGCGAACCGTGCTTTTGCTGACTTGCAGAAGCAAGTGGACTTCGGACCGCGCGTGCCAAATACGGCGGGGCATCGTCAGACGCGCGATTTTCTCGTGGCGGAACTGGGTAAGTATGCCGACAGCGTGACGCGGCAGGACTTCACCCAAACGTTGCGTGGCACCACATATCAGATGAGCAACATCATCGGCGTCATCAACCCATCAGGGCAAAAGAAACTGATGCTCTGCGCCCACTGGGACACGCGCCCGCTGGCGGACGAAGACCCCGACCCCGCCAACCATACCAAACCCATCCCTGGCGCGAACGACGGCGCGTCGGGTGTGGCGGTGCTGTTAGAAGTCGCCCGCGTGTTGAAGGCAAAGAAGCCGAAGGTTCAGGTTATCATCACGTTCTTCGACGGGGAAGACTTCGCCCTGGAGCCGGGGGATTTCAGCCACATGCTTTTAGGCTCCAAATACTTCGCCCAGAACATGGGCAAGTTCCGCCCCGATGAGGCAATTCTGATTGACATGATTGGCGACAGCAACCTCGGCGTCAACCGCGACCGCAACTCCGTCCTTGCCGCGCCGGCGTTGTATCAGCGCGTCCTTACCGCCGCCCGCGCCTTGGGCTACGCCAACTTCTTTGACCGAGGCGAGAAGACCGTGATTGACGACCACATTCCCCTGATTCAAGCGGGTGTTAAAGCCATAGACCTGATTGATTTCGACTATCCCGATGAGACCAACCGCTACTGGCACACCCTCCAAGATACGCCCGACAAATGCAGCCCGCAATCGCTCAAAATCATCGGCGAGACGCTGCTGAAAGTGATTGAGGACATGTCCCCCTAAAAACGTAGCCTGCGCAGGCGGGTTGTGTGACGTGGTTGCTTGCACCGTCTTCCCCTTCCCGATGACAATGAATGTCTGTCATGGCGAGGGGAGCGGAGCCATCCCCTGCGGAGGGGACGGTTGCGCGGCGGAGGGAACGGTTTCGCTGCGCCCGCCATGACAGGCCCTGTCGTCATCCCTCTAAAAGCGAAACGGAGACGGTCACTCCGTCTCCGCCCCTGTTCGTTCGGGCGTTGCTTGGACGCCCCGATTGCGCACAGCGTTTAACTCGCAGCGGCTTTTTCTTCGCTTTTGGATTCTGTGTGAGTATCGGACGATTTGCCGTTGGAACTCTTCTCGCCGTATCGTCCGTAATCAGTGATGTGCCAGCCGCTCCCCTTGAAAATGACCCGCGCCGGGAAGAAGACCTTGCGTGTCGTCCCCCCGCAACTCTCACAACTGATGGTAGGCGTTTCCGTCGCGCTGTGCACAACCTCAAACTGATGCCCACATCCTGTGCAAGCATACTCGTAGGTCGGCAACTTCACATCACCTCCGCCATCAGTGAAATATCTGGGGCAGAAACGTTTGCCCCAACCGTTTCCCATTATACCGCACTTTCCGCGTTGGGGCAAGACCGCCCGACGACTCTATCCAGCCACTGCCATGCCGCCTCGCGGCTGGTGACCTCGCCCTCCGCCTCGGCTTCTTCGAGTCCTTCCAATAACTCCCGCAAGCGCGCGCCGGCGGGAATCTCGTAACGCGCCCTGATTTCGTCCCCACGCACGAAGCGCGTCGGACGAGCGCAGGGCGCGCCCGCGAAGTAGTCTCGCAGCAGGTCGTTGACAAAACAGTGCAGCGCGTTATGTGGTGGCTCTTCTATCGCCAGGGCAAGCAGCAGAACCTCAACGGCGGCATCGCCGACGGCGCGGAAGAAACGGCGCTTCGCCCGCCCCGTGACATCGCCGCTCCGCAGCAGCGCGCGCGGCTGGTCGTGATAGAGCGCCATCGCGTTGAGAAGTCGCATCTCCTTGTTGCTGAGGCGCAACCTCCCCACCATCATCCGAGCGATGTCAACGGATGTCATCAGGGGCGACAGCAGGGCGGCGAGTTTGAGCAGCGGGATGCGCACCCCCCCGCGACAGAGTTCTGCCGTGAGCCGCTCCACCGCCGCCATCACGCGCAGCCCACGTTCCACCGCTGCGGACGAAGCGAACAACTCCGGCACGATCACGCGCAGTAGCCCCGCCTCACCCATCAGACGCACATACAGCACACACGGTGTAACCCCCAAAACCGCAAACAACTCCTCGCGGATGCGCTCCGACGCCACGCGCCCCAACAGCGGCGCGTGCTCACAGACGCCCTGCCACGTTTGCTCTTCAACGCCAAACGCTAACTGCGCCGCGAACCGAATCACGCGCAACAAACGCAGCGGGTCATCCACCAGCGCCTGCGGGCGGACGACGCGAATCAAACGAGCGCGCAGGTCAGACAGGCCGTTGAAAGGGTCAACGAGCAGATGAGTCAACGCGCCAACCTGCCAATCGGCTAACGCGCTAACGTCCCAACGTTGACTCAAAGGAAGCGCCATCGCATTGATGGTGAGGTCGCGCTGCGCGAGGTTGTCTTCAATCGTGCCGCCGAGAGGGACGACGTCGACCTGCACAGACGGATCGCCTTTGAAGGCGACGCGGGCGATGTCGCGTTCTTCGTCCAGCGGCACAAAACTCCCACCCACCGCGTCCGCGATTTCTCGCGCCCACGCGAAAGCTTTGCCTTCAAGGGCGATGTCAAAATCCTTGACGGCACGCCCCAGCAGCAAATCACGCACGCAGCCGCCGACGAGGTAAGCCGTCCGATGGGTTTGGCACGCGTGATGGGAGAGGTGAGTCAGAAGGGTGGGGATGTCCACTCATCCGTTAAACGTTGGCACGTTAGCACGTTGGCACGTTGGCAGGTTGGCACGTTGGCACGTTGGAACGTTGGAACGTTAAAACGTTCTAACCT
>JANWYM010000584.1 GCA_025055355.1 Abditibacteriales bacterium | reverse complement strand
GGGGATTGCGACACGAACGCAGAGATAGCCGCACAGTTAAACCTTTCGCCCGCCACCGTCAAAAGCCACGTGGAGGATCTTTTGCGCAAACTGCAGGTGCCCAGCCGTCACCGTGCGCTTGTCCGCGCCCTGCGGTTAGGGTTGATAACGGTGGGCGACCTCACCCTCCGCCCAAAAGCGGAGAAAAATCCGCCAAACGGCGGATAGACAAGGGGGAGCGAGGAGGGGTACAATACCGTTAGCCTGATTTCTCTGGATTAATGCTATGTTGAGGAGTCTTTATGAGCGGACAAGAATATAAACTGTCTCAACAAAAGAGGGTCGCAGAGACGACCAATGGCTTTACATTGGTTGAACTGCTATTAGTTCTCACCGCAATTGCTTTAATGGTGGGTATTGGTTTCGCTGTGGGATCTCAGGTGAGAGAGAAAGCCCGTCAGAGTGTATGTGTATCCAACCTCCGACAAATTGGTCAGGCGTTGGCAATTTATAGTCAAGACTATCCTGATCCACTATACTTTTTACCTGTTGACTTGCGTCACCTCTATCCTCGCTATGTCTCTGATAAACGTCTCTTTTACTGTCCGAACGATTTCACAGACTATTCTGCCCTGCCCCCTCCTTACTTTCCCCTTTCATACGGATACCAATACATTCGCATACCCATACCTGAGCATCCCAACGACCACTGGGCGAACCTCTACCCTCAATATGGGGATAACTTCCCTATTGTCTTTGATCATCGCCATAGGGATCGTTCGACGGGCGCACCTTGGATAGTGCTTCGACTCAATGGGCGTGTTGAGATTATCAGAAGAAGAGTAGGGGATAGTCTGAGACTTTGAGCGTAATGGAGAGGCTTAACTTGGATTGGGGAAGTCCTCTTGAGGAAAGGAGGTGATTATATGAGAAAGGGGATATGGACATGGCTTTCAATAGCGTTCGTGACCGGCTTTGTGGGGGGGATTGCGTTTGCTCATCCCTGTCCAGGTGGGTTAGATACATGCGATGCACAAGGGGTCAATCCCATGCTATGCCTGACTGTTGCTATTGACAGCCACTGTTTGACAAGGCAAGATCCGGCGGGGAGGGATTGGTGCTGTTGTTACGAAGTCACACATTACTCAAATTGTCCTGGCGGTGCATTGTGTAGTATCTCAACGTTCGCTGGGGCGAAACTGGCATGTCGTTGCTTGACCACCGTCAATGACCCAAATTGTGTAGGACCGTAGCCCTCTGGGGAAAGGGCACACTATGTCCTTTCCCCAGATTTTGGGGTAAAGGTGGTTTAGTCAAAGGTGAATTCGTCTCTGCATTTTTCCAGAACACGGACTCGGGCTGTAAGTCGCCCCAAATGGCGCTGGGTATCACTGGGGCTGATACTCGCTGTAACCGTAGCCCTTATAATCTTTTACGTTTATCGTTACTACGGCCCCACCCCCTATCGGACGCTGCGTCTATTTGTTAAGGCACTCAACGCTGGAGATTTCGACGCGCAGTACGCTCTTTTCGTCAAGAACGAATCGGGGAGGATACCTCTCCTGCCCAAAGAGGAATTTAAGTCCCTACTTGAGAGGATGAAACCTCCTTTCCCCAAGGGAATCAGGATAAGCATAAAAGAGATCGCACCTGAGCATTACTTCGAGAATGATATTGATGGATTCACAGTGTGGGTTCTCAGTAGAGGGGAAGGAGTAGTAGCAACAGGCCAATGGCCTGACTATTTCGATGTCCCCATTCAGAGAACAGATCGGGGCTGGGGGGTGCGTCCCTTTTACATGTACCATAGTTACTATCGCCGCACCTACGGCGAGCAGGTAGCCAGCCGATTTCAGACACTTTACATTCAAACCGCATATAGGTTGGGACTGGGGAATCCTCTTGAGGGTCAGCAGAAATGAAAGGGCATCTCGGAGACGAAGAAATGGGATCAAACATAGGTAAGTATTTCAGCGTCATCCTCGCAGCGATCGTATTGGCGGAACTAATTGTGCTGCACATGGTAGCACCCCCTTGGTGGTTCAGGATAGAAACAGATTCCCCTCACCGCATTGATAAGTTGATTGACCGACGGCGGACGATCTACAATCCGCGTAATGACCCTGCAATAGGTAAAAAAGCACCGATCCTTGCACTTTGGGATGCAAATGGTCAGCAGGTCAAACTCCATTCTTTTTATGGACGCCGCATTGCAGTGCTTTTTACTGATACGTGTACCAAATGAGGGCGGAACGCAACGTTGGCGGTCTGGGACAGACTGCAGCGCTCCTATCCTAACGACATAGTTATCATTGCCACTGCTGACTCCCCGCAACAGATCAAGGAGATGCAAGCAGAGCAAGAATTACAGGTCAAAATTATGCACGATCCCTCAAGCCGCACAGCCCAAACCTACAATGCCCTATGGTTCCCTCGTGCTTACGCTCTCGACGCATAGGGCAACATTACCTATGTCCAAAGAGATTCAATCACCGAGATCATAGCAGCTTTCGAGATCCACAAACTATGGGAAAAGACATCCAGAGCGAACTATGATATGAAGAGACATTAGTGAATCGTAGAGATATTTATTTACTTTCTCTCGCCGCCAGAAACCCCTCCACCTCCTCCGCCGTCGGCAGGGCGGGAATGACGCTGACTTTGCTCGAAGACTTCCACGCCTGGACCCAGAGCGACGCCTTCAAGCAAGCGCACGCGGACCGCCCACCTGCGGAGATGTTCGCAGGTCCGAACGTCTTCGAGATGCATGAGGTCGTCATGCAAACCGAGCGCCCCTGAGCAGGCAGATGCCAGGTTTGCACCCGCCAGAGCGGGGGTAGAATTCACAACGAACATTCCACATCGGCGGGCAGCCCTGCCGTCACCCCACTGAGACGGAGAGGCAGGCGGAGGCACGCGGCGCAGGGCAGGGCGTTGCCGCACGGGAGGGAGCCGCTTGATGACCCGAGCGCAATTGCTGGTGGAATTGCCCGACGGGATGTCTCTAATGACACTGCGGGAGATGTTGGAGATGAACGAGGTCACCGTGCACGCCTTGAGGCGCGTGGACGCCGTTGACCCACCCGCCCCGCGCAAGCGCCGATTCCTCCAGTTGACCCCGACTGAACGATTGGTGCTGACAGCCTTGGGGGATTGCGACACGAACGCAGAGATAGCCGCACAGTTAAACCTTTCGCCCGCCACCGTCAAAAGCCACGTGGAGGA
>JANWYM010000583.1 GCA_025055355.1 Abditibacteriales bacterium | reverse complement strand
TTGGCACGTTGGCAGGTTACACGTTGGCACGTTGGCACGTTGACAGGTTGAACGTTCCAACGTCCTAACGTGCCAACGTGCTAACGTTCTAACGTTCCAACGTTCCAACGTTCCAACGTGCTAACGTTTTAACGTGCCAACGTGTAACCTGCCAACGTGCCAACGTGTAAACGTGCCAACGCAAATGACCCTCGCCCTCATCAACCGACACTTCTGGACGGACGGCGCGATTCCGCTGACGGTGCGCCACGTCGCCAAACATGTCTCGCGGCGCGGCGTCAACGTCGTTGCGTTCGCGTCGGACGTGCGGGCGGAGGATTCCACCGAGAGTTTGCGCTATGTGCCTGTCAAGTTCCGCCGCGTTAAGGCGTTTGATTTAGGTGGGTTCGTGTTCGCGGCGCGGCTGTGCCACCAACTCTTGGCGGCACACAAGCGGCAGCCGTTCGACGTAATGGAGGTGCACGACTCGACGGCGTTCTACGGCGCGTGGCTGTTTAGCCGTCTGCGTCAGGTGCCCGTCATCATGTTCATGCACGCCTGCATCTTTGAAAGCGGCAAGCGCGACATGTATCCGTGGTCGCTGGCGCTGACCTACAAAATCAACACGCGCTTTTACCTCAAACGTGCCCACTGCATCGCCTGCATCAGCCAGCGGCTGGTCGAGTGGGCGAAGAAGTTAGGCGCGCCGCCCGAGCGAGTGCGCTTCATCCACGAGCCAGTGGACACGGAGACATTTCGTCCCAGAGTCAATGGGGCGCTGTCAGCGGATTGCGGGAATGGATGGAACGGATTTCCCACCAGTGGCAATGAGAGGAATCGGTTTCATCCGCTACCGCAATCCATTGACAGCTACTCTCCCACTCTTCTTTACGTCGGTCGCCTCTCGCCTGAAAAGGGCGCGCAGGTTTTAATTGACGCCCTGCCGCAGATGCTCCAGCGGCTGCCGCGACTGCGCTTGCGGCTCATCGGCGGGGGCAGCCAGCAACCCAGCCTGCGCGACACGGTGAACCAGAACGGCTTGAAAGAACATGTAGAATTCGTCGGCGCTGTGCCGCATCACGAACTCCCGCGCCACTATGCTGAAGCCGATGCGCTCGTCATCCCGTCGTTAAGCGAGGGGTTGCCCAAGGTGCTGCCCGAAGCCTTAGCGTGCGGCTTGCCCATCATTGGCACCCAGGTCGGTGGCATCCCCGAGGTCGTGCAAAACGGCTACAACGGGCTCCTCGTCCCGCCCGGCGACCCCGATGCACTCGCCGACGCCGTGGTGACCCTGTTCAGCCAACACGACCTGCACCACACCCTCCGCGCCAACGCCCGCCCCTCGGTCGAAAGGTTCTCCTGGGAGAGGAACGTCGGGCAGTTTATCCAAATGTATGAAAGCGTCTGTCAACGGATTGCGGTAACGGATTAAGCGGATGAGGCTGGGGCTGCCTGATGGCTCATCTGCTGTCAACGGATTGCGGTAACGGATTAAGCGGATGAGGCTGGCGCTGCCTGATGGCGCATCCGCTACCAGAATCCGTTGACATTATCAAGCCGCTGTCAGCGGATTACGGTAACGGATTAAGCGGATTACGCTGGGGCTATCCGATGGCGCATCCGTTTCATCCGCTACCAGAATCTGCTGACAGTATCAAGCCGTTGTCAACGGATGGCTTTGCAGCAGACGCCCCCCAATCCGTTTCATCCGCTACCGCAATCCGTTGACAGTATCAAACCACGGATTACGGTAACGGATTAAGCGGATTACGCTGGGGCTATCCAATGGCTCATCCGCTTCATCCGCTACCAGAATCCGCTGACAGTATCAAACCGCTGTCAACGGATGGCTTTGCAGCAGACGCTACCGAATCCGTTTCATCCGTTACCGCAATCCGTTGACAGTATCAATCCGCTGACAGATCCCATTCCATGCCCGTTGTCATCTTCCGCTATGATGATTACCACGCCGACCGCGGCGCGCAAGATGCGAGCAAGTCGCAGATTGAACGCCGACTGCTCGACATCTTCTCGCGTCACAACGTCCCGCTCACGATGGGCGTGGTGCCGAACGTCGTGGAAGACTACGTTGGAACGTTCCAACCTGCCAACCTGTCAACCTGCCAACGTGCCAACCTACCAACGTTTCAACTCGTGAACGACCGCGAGAAACTGACCGCCCTCAAAGCCGCCATCGCGCGCGGGGTCGTCGAACCCGCCCTACACGGCTGGCAACATCAGAACGTTAACACGTTAGCATGTTGGCAGGTTGACAAGTTAGAACGTGCCAACGTGCCAACGTTCCAACGTTCCAACGTGCCAACGTTCCAACCTGCCAACGTTCCAACGTCCCAACGCAACTCCGAGTTCGTGGGATTGCAGTTTGAAGAGCAATTGAGGAAAATAGAGCAGGGCAAACGAGCCCTCGAAGAGTGGCTCGAAACGCCCGTGGTATCTTTCATTCCCCCGTGGAATACTTACGACGAGCAGACCGTTCGCGCACTGGATGCGGTTCATATCCGCGCCCTGTCTGCCTCCCTGAGCACCGCCCCGAACGGGTCGGGGCTTTCCCCCTGTCAGGGAGAGGCTACTGCATTGGTCTGCCTCCCGCGCACCTGCGCCCTTGCGGAGTTCGACGACGCCCTAACTGAAGTTAAAAACGTTGGCAGGTTAGCAGGTTGGAACGTTGGCAGGTTGGAACGTTGGCAGGTTAAACGTTCTAACGTGCCAACGTTCCAACGTTCCAACGTTCCAACCTGCCAACCTGGCAACGTTCCAACGTTCCAACGTTCCAACCTGCCAACGTGCCAACCTGACGTAGCGGTCATCGTGATGATGTTCCATCACTTCAGTTTCTTCGAGAGCGACGACCCGCTCGCCCGCCAATATGCCAACGTCTCGCTGGAGCAATTGGAATCTCTCGTCGCCCGCTGCGCCCGCGATGAAACGATTGAAACCCTGACCATCGGCGAAGCCGCCCGCCGCTACCGAGACCAACTGAGCGACGGACGCTTCGCCGCCGCCGTGCAATACGATGCCTGCCTGCGCCGCCTTAGCCACAAACGCTACATCGGCAAACACCTCGCCCGCCGCTTCCCGCACCGAGCGTTCTATCCGGTCGAGTTCTACCGCAAACGGCTGAAGTGGCTGCAGGCACTGGCGCGTTAACGTTTGAACGTTGGCACGTTGGCACGTTGGCAGGTTGGCAGGTTGGAACGTTGGAACGTTGGAACG
>JANWYM010000582.1 GCA_025055355.1 Abditibacteriales bacterium | reverse complement strand
ATTTGCCTGCTTGCGAGCATCCCCCGGGTTTTGTGCACACCGACGATGCTCGCGGGCAACGTTGCCTCTTTTTATAACATAGGCATCTGAACTTGTCAAGCACTTTTTTTTTTGAGGTGATATGAGTCGTTAGGACAGTGCCTCCTTCGGGACTATCCGTCAACCCTCGGACGCCTTCCCCACTCGCCGGGAAACGCCGCGTGGTAGCAGATGCCCTGCTCCTTCAGCGGAAGCGGCAAGTCGCCAAGGGTGCGTCATGCATACGTTCCGACCGATGCCCGCGATGCGCGGCGCTGCGTGTCAACGGTCTGCCGAGTCAAATACGAGCGTCCGGATCTGCCGATAGTTCTCCTCATGCAGGGGCAGCCCCAAGCCCACGCCTGTGGGGACTGCGATGCGCCCATCGGGGGACATTTCTATTTCGATGAGGTCTTTGCCCTTGCCATACCATCGCGCGCTGGGTTCGATGTCGGCGGGATAAACGAAGCCAACGAAACTGGCGAGCGCCATCATCGGCGCGCTGCCGACGCCGGATTCGGGCATGGTGCCGCCCCAGAGGGCGATGCCGTGTTCCACACCGATTCTGTAAATTTTCAGAGCGTTGAGCAACCCCCCGACGCGCTGGATTTTGATGTTCCATACCGCCGCGCTTTGCAGTTCGACGGCTTGCTGCGCCACGCGGGGGCTTTTCAGGCTTTCGTCGAGACAGAGGGGGGTTTGCACCGCGCGGGCTAACTTGGCGTGGTCGAGCAAGTCGTCGTGATGCAGGGGTTGTTCGTAGAAGCAGAGGTGGAAGCGGTCTAAGTCTTTGAAGACGTCGCGGTGCTCCTCAAGCCGATACGCCGCATTGGCGTCCACCCAGAACGGGAAATCCTCGCCGATGACCTCCCGCACGGCGCGGACCGGCGCCACGTCCCAGCCGGGCTTGATTTTGATTTTCACGCGGCGGTAGCCCTCTTGCAGATACATCTCCGTCCAGCGCTGTAAGGTATGCACGTCGCCGTCAGGCGGGATGCCGATGGCGACGCCCGACTCAAAGGATGGCTCACTTTGCCGAAACTTTTCAGCCACGCCCAACTCTTCCAATTTGCGCCGAACGAGCGCGTGCAGGGAGAGGTTGTTCTTGCGCGCCACCAGGTCCCAGTAGGCGTTCTCGACGCCGGCTTTAGCGAAGTAGTTGCCGCGCACGTCGGCGTTGAGCAGGTCGTTCAGCGCAGCGATGCTCTCAATCGTCTTCCCTGCAACGCGCGGCAGCAGCCAGCGGCGCAGCAGGGCGGCGGCGGAGTCAATCGTCTCCGAGGAATAAAACGCCGCCTCAAACGGTGCGGACTCGCCGTAGCCCACGACCCCTTCAGAATGCAGCTCCACGATGAGCGACTTGCGCGTCACCAGCGTGCCGCCGCTGATGGTGAAGGGAATCTCCAGTGGGATGGCGATTTCGTAAAGCACAACGCGTTCGATGGTGTGTTGTTCGGTGATGGGCATGGTTCCTCCTTCGCGGTTTCTGACCGGTTTCCTCTGGTAAACTTTTGTGTTTCGCGCTTGTTCTCGCGCCCTCTGTTGTTTTCAGAGGTGACGCCCTGTGTCATGGATGCACCCCGCCGTACGAAAACGTCATGGCAGCGGTGGCTTCGCCCCGCTCGCCATGACGTTTTTGACAGCAGCGCCGACCTCTCGGTGCCTGGGGGAGGATACCCGCGCCCATCGCGAGGGGTCTTTGCGCCCTTCGGGTCACGTTGCGTCCTTGAGGATGTCCCTCGCGTTCGTCACGATGAACCGCGCCGTCAGGCGGCTGTCGACGTAGGGCGTGAGGTAGTCCACAATGGCTGCGTCCTGCCAGCCGCGCCAGCGGAGGTATGCGGCTTCGGCGGCGTGGGCAATGATCTCCTCCGAGCGCACGTGACAGGCGCGGGCGAGGGCGCGGATGTGGTCGGTGGTGTGACGGTGAAGGTGGTGCTGGAACTCGTGAACGAGGGTGGTTTCGTAATCAACGGAATGAACATCTATGCTCATGTCAATAAGGATGGCAGGGAGGGTCACGGCGCGGAAGCGGCAGAAGCAGAGCGACTTCCCCTCGCGCACCTTTGCGGCGATGAGTTGTCGCAGGGGGCGGCGGTGCTGCCGACGGGGATGCCAACTGAGGACCCATTCCTCCGAACAGGTGCACTCGCGGCGGCGCACGTAAAGCCCCTGCGAGGTGCCGTTGCCAAACAGCGTGAGCAAGACGGGGTCACAGCGATAGACGGGCAAGTCCTCCGCGCTGCCACGCTGGCGCAGAAACTGCCACACCGATGGCGTATGGCTGACCCGCGTGGCGCACAGAAGCCCCTCCGCCCAGCAGGCGCGCTCAAACCATCGCTCGGTTTTTTTGATGCGGTCGTAGGGCTTCGCCCAGCGGTCGTATCGAATTTGGCGGCGGTGATACATGGCGACAATACTTCAGAGGTGAGGGTGAAAGGTTGAACGGTGCGTGCAACGTTCAATCCTTCACCCTCAGGTATGGCTTTGTCTTTTCTGCAATTCTGCCACGCACACTTGGCGCATCAACTGCACGTCGGGGGTCAGTCCGGTGCAGGTCTGGACGGCGAGTTCGTTGGTGTAGACCAACATGCCGACGCCGTCCACCGTTTTGGCTCCAGCGCGGCGGGCGTCGCGCAGGAGGACGGTTTCCAGGGGGTTGTAAACGATGTCGAATACCACGAGGTCTTTGTGCAAAGCGTCCGCTGGCACGGGGGTTGCGTCTTCGTGGGGATGCATGCCGACGGAGGTGGCGTTGACAAGCAGATCGGCAGCGGGCAGCACGCGGCGCAGATTGTCGTCTGTCAGTGCCAGGACCGTTGGCTGCACGCCCGTGTTGCGCTCCGTCTCGGCGGCAATCTCCTCGGCGCGGCTCAGGGTGCGGTTGAGAATCGTCAGGTGCGCCGCGCCCTCCAGACAGAGCTTCTGCGCGAGGCAACGCGCCGCGCCGCCCCCTCCCAACAGCACCACGCGGCGGTCTTTGAGGGACACCCCCTCCTCTAACAAGCTGCGGATGGCGCCGTAGCCGTCCGTGTTGTAACCGACCGCCCCGCGCTCCGGGTGGAAGTGGACGAGGTTGACCGTGCCCATCATTTTGCCGAAGGCGTCCACTTCATCGAGGCACTGCATGATGGCGACCTTATGGGGAATGGTCACCATCAACCCCAACATCCCCAGTGCCCGCGCGCCCGCGACCG
>JANWYM010000581.1 GCA_025055355.1 Abditibacteriales bacterium | reverse complement strand
AAATCCCGTCGTGTTGACATGGGACCCGGACGACCCGACGAAGCGGCAGACGCGGGTGAAGATGGAGTTGAGGGATGCGCAGCGGGCGAACGGAGAGGTGCAGTTGAAGGTGTATCGTCTTGACGACGTGGCGCAGAATCGTTCTCCCCTCAAAACGGTGAGGGTGCCGGTGACGATGCCCGCCACCGTCGAGATCGAGTGGGATGGGACAGATGAGATGGGCAACGTGCTGGGGCGCGGGGTGTATGCGTATGACCTGCTGGCATGGGACACGGTATCGGGGTCAGGGGGCGATATGGACATCAAGAGCAGCAACTATCTGTTCATAGATGTAGGGACGGACGACGAAGGCAACCCAATCACGGAGGCGGAGTATGCGGGGTATGATGACAACGGGACGCCTGAGAGGGTGTCTTAAAAGTCATGTTTGGCATCTGGCTAACCTCTTCACCATCAAGTGAATCATCGCAATCAAGATCAGGGTTCGACTCGTCTCACACAACGCCTCGTAGTCTTTGCTCAACCTCCTTGAGCGTCCCAACCAAGCAAAAGTCCGCTCGACAATCCACCTCTTGGGCAAAACCCAAAAGCCTCCTTCACGGGTCTTGGCGACTATCTCCAACTGAATCCGTCGCCTGCCCCGACCAGAGCGCAACTTCCATATCCAATCCGCTAACTCCCCACGATAACCCCCATCCGCCCCAATCTTTTGCACACGCCAGTGCTTGCTTGAAAGAGGTGCCAGCACCTCTTTTGCCCCCTGAGGGTCTTGAATGTGTGCTGCATGAACCCTCACCTCTCACACTAACCCCAGCGTATCCACCAATAAATGCCGCTTTCTGCCGTTTATCTTCTTGCCGGCATCAAACCCACGTGGTCCCCTTTTTCTGTCCTCTTCACGCTCTGGCTGTCCAAAATCGCCCCACTCGCTTTAGGATGCCTCCCCTCGGCAAGACGAACTGGCTCACGCAAAGCTTCGTGCATCCTTTCCCAACTGCCGTCCAACCGCCCGTTGCGAAAGTAGGTATAAACCGTCTTCCAAGGCGGAAAGTCATGCGGCAACATCCGCCACTGGCAGCCCGTTCGCAACACATACAAGATGGCGTTGACGATCTCCCTGTGACTGTGTTTTGCCGGGCGACCCCCCCGTTTGACAGGGGGAACCAAGGGTTGCAAGTATTTCCACTCTTCGTCGGTCAGGTCTGTAGAGTATCTTTGTCGTTCCATAACAGTAATTTTACCACTTTTAAGACACCCTCTAAGAAAACTAACACCAAAGGTTACATAAGGGAGGCTTGGAGCAGCCGCAGGAGATTGCTTCGCTCCGCTCGCAATGACAGGCATCTATCCGACGATTACATAAGGGAGGCTTGGAGCGGCCGTAGGGGATTGCTTCGCTCCGCTCGCAATGACAGGCATTTCCGAAGGAGAGGGCAAAACGCAAAAGTTTAGGTCCCAAATAGACTCAGCCCCTTGCCGCTAACGCGGACGTCCGCATTGGCGCGGGGTAGAGCAGATGCTCTCAACCGCCCACCCGCACGTAAGCCTCCGCGACGCGCCCGGAGGCTCGTTCTTCGACGTGAACGCGCCAGAGTCCGGGCGCGTCGTTTTTCGCCACGTCCCAGCGGATTTCCAGTTGTCCGTCCTTCGCGCCGTAATAGCCACTGAATTCGGCAGCGCGCCCGGCGGGGTCGAGGATCTCCACCCGCACAGGCACGATGGCGTCGAGCGGTTTGCCCTGGTCATCTACGACAGCGATCTTCACACTGATGGCTTCACCGCGCCGTGCCGTCAGCGGGGCGTCCACCCGCACGCCCGCGATCGCCCTTTCGGTGATGAGGTAAACGCGCCCCTCACACGGTCCGAAATGGTCTGCAATTTCCAGCACACCTTTGCCAGCAGTGGGTTTCACGGGACGCCCGCGCACCAAATCGTAAACAAACCCCGTTGGGCGACGGACGATGAGCCGCGTGTCGGAGGGCAAGCCGTTCTCCATGACCAACCCATGATGCCCGACATAGTTGCCGAACTCGCGCCTGTCGTTGACGGCAAACAGGTAGTCGCTGGAGGCGTAGCGACGGAAGCGCACAATCACATCGGGGTTGGTGGACTCGCCGTAGCGACGATAGCGCGCGTCCAGTTGCTGGCGCAGTTTCGCCGCTGTCTCTTGAAGCAGGCTGCGCGCTTTGTCGGCTTGCTTGGGACGCTCGAAACTTTGCAGCCGAATGTCCGGCTGGATGGCGGGACACAGCCGTTCGTCGCCGATGATGATGCCGCCTCTCTGTTGGAAGGCTTGGATTTTCTTCACTACCGTCTCCGTGAGAACGTCGCAGTCCGCCAGCACCAGGACTTTGAAGCCGTCCAGCCCGCGCTCAACAATGGTCTCGTCGTAGACGATCTCTGGCTGCAACTGGGCATACATCAGCGACAGGTAAACGTCCCCCGCCCAACCGGTGTTCCAGCCGTAGGTGCCCCGTCGGGCGAACATCTGCGAGGCGAAACTTTCCAAGAAAGCCACGTCGCTCTTGCGGTCGGGAATCTGCACAAGCGTCGGTCCGAGAGGTTCCGCGACGGTTTTGATGAGTCGTCGTAGTTCGTTTTTGGTTTCGGGGTGAGTGTAACGATACGCGCCAGTTTCGTCGGTCTCGACCAGCGACTGCCAGCCGTGATACATGAGGCCCTGAATGGGGCGGGCTATCTTCGTCCAGAACGCCGCGCGCAGGTGCATGGGAGCGATGGTGATGAAGCGGGCGTCGGGCTTTTCCTTTTCCCAGTCCGCGCGGTAGCCGACGGAGGCTGCGCCGGGTTGGCGGGGCGTTTTGGTGTCCTTGTCGCTGGACTGCGGCGTTTGCGCACCTGGCGTCTCGCCCGGCTCAGGAGCGGTCTGCGAGCGATACCAGATGATTTGCGTCATCTTCATCACTCGCGGCGGCACAGGGCGACCGCGTGCCATCGCGAACAGTTCATCCGTTGCCATGCCGATGCGGATGGGGTCGGGGTAAGAGTAAGTCCACTGCGAAAGCACGTCCACTTCGCCGCCACTGCCCCATACGCTCGCCACCCGCACGGCGGGGTCGTGCCACGTCCAGAGGTCTTTCGGAACGGCACGGCGTCCGTTCCCTACGCGCCCGGTGGATTTGAGCCCGCGATGCAGGGCAGTATGCAAATCGTTCCAGCCGTCGCCCTGCTTCCAGAACCACCTATAAAAAACAAGAAGCGG
>JANWYM010000580.1 GCA_025055355.1 Abditibacteriales bacterium | reverse complement strand
AACAGAGTTCAGCGACGCGGCGCAAGCCGTGCTTGCCCAGGAGCGCCAGATAGACTGTCGCTGCGAGAGCCATCAAGCCTTGATTGGTGCAGATGTTGCTCGTTGCCTTCTCGCGGCGGATGTGCTGCTCGCGGGTTTGTAGGGTAAGGACGAAACCACGTCGCCCCTTGTCGTCGTGCGTCGCGCCGACGATGCGCCCGGGCGCTTGGCGGGCAAACTGCTTTTTGCAGGCGAACAACCCCAGATACGGCCCGCCGAAACTGAGCGGGATGCCCAGCGGTTGCCCTTCGGCGACGGCGATGTCGGCGTCGTAATCGCCGGGCGGTTTGAGGAGGCCCAACGAAATCGGGTCGAAAACGGAGATGAGCAACGCCCCGCGTTCGTGCGTGAGTTGGCTGATGACGTTCACGTCTTCAAGACAGCCGAAAAAATTGGGATGTTGAACGACGACGGCAGAGGCGTTGTCGAGCGCGGATTGCAAAGCGTCCAGGTCCACCACCCCGTCGGCATAAGGCACGTCCACGAGTTCCAGCGGCAAGCCCTGCGTGTAGGTCGCCACGACCTGACGGTAGTGCGGATGCAACGTCCGGGGCAGCAGCACACGCGGGCGTTTTTGAATCGCCCACGCCATGATGACGGCTTCCGCCAACGCGCTTGCCCCGTCGTAGAGGCTCGCGTTGGACATCTCCATCCCCGTCAACTGGCAGACCATCGTTTGAAACTCATAAATGACTTGCAGCGTGCCTTGGCTGGCTTCCGCCTGATACGGCGTGTAAGCCGTGAAGAACTCCGAACGCGAGCAGATGAACGGCACAGCGGCGGGCACGTAATGGTCGTAACTTCCCCCGCCCAAAAAGCAGGGCGCGGCGTTGACGTTGACGTTCTGCCCGCTCAAACGCCAAGCCTCCGCGCGCACTTCCATCTCAGTCAGACCCGGCGGCAGATGGGGCGCGGCATTCTGGCGGATCTCCGGGGGAATGTCGGAGAATAAATCCTCTATGGAAGCGACGCCGATGCGCTCCAACATAGCGCGGCGGTCGGCGTCGGTGTTGGCGATGTAATCACTCATGGTTGAGGGTTGAGAGTCGAGGGTTGAGGGTTGAGGGTTGCTGCGCACCCTGAACCCTTAACCCTGCCCGATGAGTTGCTTGTAGGCTTCCGCGTCCAACAGGGTGTCGAACTGACTGGGGTCGGCGACTTCCACGACAATCATCCAGCCGTCACCGTAGGGAGATTTGTTGACGATCTCGGGAGAATCTATGACAGCGTGGTTGACTTCCACGACCTTGCAGCGAAGGGGACAGAAGAGGTCGGCAACGGCTTTGACCGATTCAATCGTGCCGAAGGGGACTTCGGGGTCAATCTCCAAGCCCGCGTTAGGGAGTTCGATGTAAACCACGTCGCCTAACTCGCTCTGAGCGTAGTCGGTGATACCGATGGTCGCGCGGTCGCCTTCGATGCGTAACCACTCATGCGATTGCGTGTATTTCAAGTCCGCAGGAAAATTGAGTTCAGCCACGCGTTACCTCCTGTTCATCAAGAGTTCACGACGGTTTGGTATTTTAGCACAAGGGCGGGGATAACTCAACGCTCAAGAGGAATGTTCCCGTTCAAGGCGAACCGATGAGAGGAAGTGCATCCAGGGGAACCTCTCGGGTCTGTGGGCTGGCGGGACAGAGGATAAATGGACGCATGATAGCGTCAGCTCCTCTCATGGCGTGCCAGCAGGCGACCGTAGAGGGGCGCAGGCTTCCAGCCTGCACGCGGTTGCCGTCACTCCTTGTTCTTTCGGAAAATCCTGCTCGTCCTCGTCATCGGTCGTTTGCGAGGTTCGAGAACGAGGGCGACACCGAGGACGAGGGTCGGAGGGGGAGAAACGACGGCAACCGCGTCACTCCTGGACCTTAAGATGAAAGGCAGTGAAGTCCATGAGTGAAATCATCCGCTACTACGCGGCGGCGTGTCAGACCGACTTTTCCAACCCCACCGACCGCCGCGACATCAAGGCGCATGTGGACCGCATGCTCCAGATGATTGACATGGCAGTCATCGGCTACCGCCCGTTTCTGCCCGTCAAACTCATCGTTTTCCCCGAGTTTGCCCACGCCGCGCCCGTGTATCTGACGGCGCAGGAACTCAAGCGGCACCTGGCTGTGCCGATTCCCAACGAGCATACCGAGCGCTACGCGGCGAAGGCGAAGGAGTATGACCTTTACATTCAGACGGGCACGTTCCTTGAACTTGACAAGAAATATCCCCACCACGTCTTCAACACGACCTGCCTCATCGGTCCTGAGGGGATTCTTTACAAGTATCGCAAGGTCAACCCGTGGATTCCGTGGGAGGTCCACGCCAGCCCGCATGACATCGAGGGTTACGAGGAGGAAATGTTCCCCGTCGCCCGCACGCCCATCGGCAACCTCGGCTGCGCCATCTGCTACGACTGGTTGTTTCCCGAACCGCTGCGACAACTCGCGGCGAACGGCGCGGAGGTGTTGATTCGCGTCTCCGCCTACATGGACCCGTGGGGGGCGACGCCGCCGATGGACTGGTGGACGGTCATCAACCGCGCCCGCGCCATCGAAAACATCGCTTACGTGGTCGCCGCCAACCAAGCCGCGTCGCTCGAACACTATGCCCCGTTCAGTTGGCCTGGCGGGAGCATGATTGTGGACTTCGACGGGCGCATCCTCGCGCAAGCCGACCCGGGCGGGGGCGAGAAAATCGTCGTCGCGCCGATTGATATTTCCGCCCTGCGCCACGAACGCGCCACGCGGCAGGGGCATCAGATGCTCGCCCACCTGCGCACTGAAGCCTACCCGATGTATCGCCAGACCTTCTATCCGCCGCACCAGTGGACGCACGAGGCGAACTTGACGGTGGAGAAGAATCGGCAGGCGATTGAGGAAGCGAAGCGACGCCTGATTTGATTTTGCGCCGTCGGGAGGCAAAAACGCAGAAGCAACAGAGTGACGCAGTCGCCGTCATGCCTTTCCCCCTCCGCCAACCCGCCTCATCCCCGTGTCGGTCGTTTGGGAGGTTCGAGAACGAGGACGACGAGGACGAGGAGGATTGTCGGAGGGGGAAGACGGTGTCGGCAACAACGTTCTACGGCGCAACAGTCACAGTCTGCGTTTTCCCTTCGCGTTTCACCGTCACGGGGACAGCCTTCTTGCCGTCCAGCGATTGTGTGATGCGCGCGAAGTCGGCGATGTTTGTGACCTT
>JANWYM010000057.1 GCA_025055355.1 Abditibacteriales bacterium | reverse complement strand
TAGTTTATAGCATCTTGGACCAGAAAAAGCGGGAGACGTTCGAGCGCGATCTGGAGCTGGACTTCGCCTACGAAATCCCCGGCGTGTCGCGCTTCCGCGTCAACGTCATGCAGCAGCGCGAGACGCTGACGATGTGCCAGCGCGCCATCCCGTTCAAGGTCAGCACCTTGGAGGAGTTGAACGCGCCAGAGGCGCTGAAAGACTTCTGTCGGCGCCCGCGTGGGCTGGTGCTGGTCACCGGTCCGACGGGCTGCGGCAAGTCCACGACGCTCGCCGCCGCCATCAACTACATCAACGAGACGCGCTCGGAACACATCGTCACCATCGAAGACCCCATTGAGTTCGTGCATGAGGACAAACTCAGCCTCATCAACCAGCGCGAACTGGGCAGCGACACGCACTCGTTTCACAATGCCCTGCGCGCCGTGCTGCGCCAAGACCCCGATGTGATTCTCGTCGGCGAGATGCGCGACCTCGAAACCATCGCGTTGGCGATCACAGCGGCGGAAACCGGACATCTCGTGTTCGCCACTCTACACACCACCGACGCCGTGCAGACCGTGGACCGCATCATTGACGTGTTCCCGACCCACCAGCAGCAGCAGATTCGGATGCAGTTGTCCGTCAACCTCGTGGGCGTTATCTCACAAACGTTGGTGAAAAGGGCTGATGGTAAGGGACGCGTCGCGGCGTGGGAAGTCATGTCCGCTGTGTCCGCCATCCGCAACCTCATCCGCGAAAACAAGACGTTCCAGATTGGATCCGCCATCCAGACTGGCTCGCGCTACGGCATGCAAACGCTCGACCAGAGTTTAGCCAGTCTGGTGCGCCAGGGCATCATCACCGAAGAGGCGGCGATGGAGAAATCCTCCACCCCCGACGAGTTAGCCCGCATCCTGCGCGAGGACGCCACCGGGGACACCGCCGCCGGGCGTCGCGCCCCGCCGACACCGATCAGGCGATAAATCGCTGTCAGCGGATTGCGCTAACGGATGAAGCAGATGACCTCGTGGCAGACGAGACCTAATCATCCGCTTATCAGAATCCGTTGACGGCGACCCACTGACCCGTTTTACCGTGACTGAACACCGCGCAACTGTCAGATCCTCCCGCTCCTCCAACTGGCGTTTCTGGGCAGGTGTGGGGGCGGTGCTATCAAACGTGGCGAAGGGGAGCGGCCTGGTGATGGTACTGTCGCTCGCCTACCTGATGTTCGGGTTGTTCAGCGGGCAGTTGGTGCGCATCGAGCCGACGGCGGCGGCGCAGGCGCAGGCGTTTAACGCCGCGCGGATTGTCCTCTCTGCTTTTCAATATAGTGCGATAGTGTTCTTCCTGTCCATTCTCCTGCTCGCTTGGGAGAGCAAGGACGCCGCGATGGTTCACGTGGTGGGGGCGGTGGTGTGTTATTTTGTGCTGCCCTACTTCGTGCTGCCGTTTGCCGGGTTGACCGCCGGCCCCATTTACCGCCTGCTTAACAACGGCTTCATGGTCACGGGGCTCCTCGTGGGCGTCATGGCGATTGTCCGTTACACTGTCGCCCTCGTCGAATACTTCATCGCCCTGCTGCGCGGCGAAGCCAAATTGCCGCTGGGCGTCCGAGGGGAGGTGGGCGTGGCGGACCACGCCCCCGTGCGCGAGCGTCTCAGCCACAAGCCCAGCGTGTTCAGCCCGTGCTGGGAACTCCCCTTCTGCCGCGAGACCATTCGCAAAATCTGCCCGGCGTATCTGGCGCGCAAAAAATGCTGGAAGTTCGGCAAGGGGTGTTACTGCGACCAAGAGATGATTACCCGCATCATCACCGGCGAAGTCGGCGCCCACACCGCGTCGGCGCGCGCCTTCGCCCGTGAGACCATCACCACCGACTTGGGGCTGGACACGGCTAAGCGCAGCAAGCCGCCCTGCGGCAAGTGTTATATCTACCTCTACCATCAACAGTTGAAGCACCGCCTCCTCAGCCCGCTGCTCTTACCTGCCACCATCGGCCTCGTCGTGTTGCTCAAGCCCGCGTTTGACTACGCTTACGCCGCCTGCGCCCGCCTTGGCGCGACGTTCTGGCAGACCATCAGTTTCACCAAAACCCCGCCCCCGCCTGCCCGCGCGCCCACCCCCTTCGACATGGCGTTGCAAGGACTGGTGCTGTTTCTCTTCGGCTTCTTTCTACTCATCCTGTTGACAAAGGCGCTGGAATTCTGTATCTATAAGTTGAAACTCTGACGCCGTTCACGTTTCACGTTTTACGTTTTGCGGTTCATGGATTACGCATCCATCCGGAGGCTCCGTTCATGGCGAAAGTCGTGCTCAAAGACCTCACCAAAAGATTCGGCAGCGTCGTCGCGGTGCGCAACGTCAATCTGGAAATTCAGGACGGTGAGTTCATGGTGCTGGTCGGTCCGTCCGGTTGCGGCAAGACCACGGCGCTGCGCTGTGTGGCAGGGTTGGAGGAGGTCAGCGAAGGCGAGATCTGGATTGGCGACCGCTTGGTCAACGACGTGTCGCCCAAAGACCGCGACATCGCTATGGTGTTTCAGAACTACGCCCTCTATCCGCACATGAACGTCTACGAAAACATGGCGTTCGGCTTACGCCTGCGGCTGCCGCCCACCACGCCGCTGGCATGGCTGCTGCAGCGCCGCGCCTATAAAGCCAAGAACGCGGAGATTGACCGTCGCGTGCGCCAAGCCGCCGAGATGCTCGACCTGCAGCAACTCCTCTACCGTCGCCCCAAAGAGTTGTCCGGCGGGCAGCGCCAGCGCGTCGCCTTGGGGCGCGCCATCGTGCGGGAGCCGAAGGTGTTCTTGATGGACGAGCCGCTGTCCAACCTCGACGCCAAACTGCGCGTGCAAACCCGCGCCGAGTTGATTCGCCTTCACCGCCGCCTCGGCATCACCACCATCTACGTCACCCACGACCAGGTCGAAGCCATGACGATGGGAGACCGCATCGCAGTGATGGAAGGCGGCGTCATTCAACAGGTCGACACGCCGCTCAACCTCTACAATCACCCCGTCAACATGTTCGTCGCTGGTTTCATCGGCAGCCCCGAGATGAACATGCTTGAAGCGACGCTGAAGAGACTCGATGGACACTACTTCGTGGACACGGGTAGTTTTCAGGTCAAGATCCCCGAAGGGCGCGCCAAAAATCTGGAGGCCTACGTGGGCAAGTCCGTCATCTTTGGCATCCGCCCTGAAGACATCTACGACCCCGAACTCGCCCCGTTCAGCAACCGCGACGGCAACCAAGTGACCGTCACCGTGGACGTGATCGAACCGATGGGCAGCAGCCTGCTTGTCTACCTGACGGCGGGCAAGCACCCGCTCATCGCCAGTTGCGACGCCAACACCCGCCTTAAGGAAAACGAAACGTGGCAAGCCGTCTTCGACATGCAGAAGGCGCACCTGTTTGACAAGGATTCGACGAAGGCGATATTTTGAACCGAAACTTTTGCGTTTCGCCTTTTTGTCAAGCAGCCCGCAACGCCCTCGCGGCACTACCCGTTGCGGCGCGACGGGCTACTCAAGAATACAAAATTCAGGCCCCCCTTCCGAGGCGCAGAAACCCCAGAACGACATAAATTTGAACCTCTCTTGAGGCTCTCATAAAGTCACCTTGAGGTGCAGGGCATAGAATGGAGAGTGAGCCCATTGCGTGAAACGCTGAGGCGTTCTGAGGGGTTGTTTGATGGCGCGGAAACCCGTCCGCGCCATTGAGGAGAGAGATGGTGAGGGAGAAAACGACAAAAATGACGCAGTGACTGACACCGTCTCTCCCCTTCGACAATCGTCCTCGCCGTCGGTCGTTGATGAGTCTCGAGAATGAGGACGATTGGCGGAGGAGTTGTTCCTGTCCTCAGCCGTGTGCAAACCACAAATCGGGAGGGTGAGGCTCCCGCCGAAACCGTCAGGAGGGCGAGGCTCCTGCCGAGCCCAGCGCTCCCACCGCACCGTCGGCTCCACCGAAGCGTCGCTCTCTCGGAGGGGTGGTAACTCTCAAAGGAGGTAATTTAGCATGAGAGGTTTAATACGTCAGAAGGGGTTTACGTTGATTGAACTGCTGGTGGTCATCGCCATCATCGCCATCTTGGCGGCGATTCTGATGCCGGTGTTCGCCCAAGCCCGCGCCAAAGCGCGCAGCGCAGCGTGCCTGTCCAACACGAAGCAGATTTGCAGCGCGTTTTTGATGTATACCCAGGACTATGACGAGACCTGCCCCTCTCTATGGGGCGGCGCGGGGACGTGCGGAGGCGGGGGAACCTGCGCCCAGGAGTGGTGGTTCGGACTCTTCCCCTACATCAAGAACGTTCAGGTGCTTTACTGCCCCGAGCGCAACGAGGGCAGCGCTGCTAACTACAACGCTATGGGGCGCGCCTTCGGGATTACGCAGTATGCGGGTTACGGCTACAACTGGGGGCCGATTATGTGGCGGGGTGGAGGACTGCTGAACCAGCAACTGCGCACGCCAGCCGGTCAGACCTACATCACGGGCAAATCGCTCTCCGCGATTGTCGCGCCAGCGGCGACCTTCGCCTTCGGCGATACCTACGATACGCCGCGCATGACAATTGGCATCGCCTTCGCCGCCGATACCTGGCCCGGCACCAGCAACAGCCAGTTGCGCCACATGGGTGGCGTGTTCCACTATGGCTTCGTGGACGGGCACGCCAAAGCGGTGAGGGTGCGCGCCGGCTTTATGGCGGGCGCGTTCAACAGCCGGTTCATCATGCCCCGCGATACCAACCTGGCTGCGAACGCCTTCTGCGCCGACCCGGACGCGACCATCGTGAACGGGGGCGCTTCCCCGGACGGCACAATTATCCCATCGCCCATCGCTTGCGGCGCGATCCCACGCTGGATTGAGGCTAACTTCCCTGTCTGCCCACCCAACGCCGGACCGGGATCGAACTGCTTCTTCCCGTGATTTGGCATCAGTCACGCCCAAACGGTGCGAGGGCTGCGCTTCGGTGGTGCGGAGGGTGCGGCGCCGGGGTCGCAGCCCTGTGCTTTAGGTTGAAGTTCCGCCACCTCGTCACGACGATACGACGGTTTTTCCAGCGTCGCGTCGAGTGTCGTTGTGTTGTAGGGAGATGGTGCTATGCAATACAGGAGTCAGTTGTCTTCCCTCGTCGTTCTGCTTTTGGGTGTTGTCGTCATCGGACAGGGAGCGGGTGCGCCGCGCAGGACACAGAACGTCATCCTCATCACATTCGACGGTTTGCGGTGGCAGGAGGTATTCTACGGCGCGGATGAGGCGTTGATGAACAAAGAAAACGGCGGTGTGGAAGACGCAGGCGCGTTGAAGAAAGCGTTCTGGCGCGACACGCCCGAGGCGCGGCGCGCGGCGTTGCTGCCGTTCTTCTGGGGCGTCATCGCCCAGCAGGGACAGGTGTTTGGCAACGTCAACAAGGGCAGCGCGGTGAAGGTCACGAACGGAAAGAACTTCTCCTATCCTGGCTACAATGAAATCCTCGCCGGCTTCCCCGATGACCGCATCGACAGCAACGCCAAACGCCCCAATCCGAACGTGACGGTGCTGGAATGGCTGAATCAGCGATCGCCCTATCGCCATCGCGTGGCAGCGTTCTGTTCGTGGGACGTCTTCCCCTTCATCATCAACCGCGAGCGCAGCGGCGTGTTCGTCAACGCCGCGCACGAGCCGGTGCAGGATGGCAAATTGACCGAGCGACAGGAGTTGCTCAACCGCCTCATGTCTGAAATTACTCCGCCCTGGGAGGGGGTGCGCTGGGACGCGCTCACGTTCTACTCGGCGCTGGAGTATCTGAAAAAGCACAAGCCCCGCGTGCTCTACATCGCCTTCGACGAAACCGATGACTACGCGCACGCCGGGCGCTACGACCGCTACCTCGAATCCGCCCACCGCACCGACGCCTTCATCAAAACGCTGTGGGAGACGCTTCAAGCCATGCCTGAATATCGCGGCACAACCTCGCTCGTCCTCACCACCGACCACGGGCGCGGCGGCGCCCCGACAGAGTGGAAAGGGCACGGTGCCAACGTCAAGGGCGCGGAGAACATCTGGATTGCCGTGCTGGGTCCGGACACGCCCGCTTTGGGGGAACGGACCAACGTTGCAACTGTCACGCAAAGCCAAGTTGCCGCCACCGTTGCCGCGTTGCTGGGCGAAGACTACTGCGCCGCTGTGCCGCAAGCGGGGAAACCGATAGCAGGTATATGGAGGTAGGGGCGGCGCCTCCCGTGCCAGCCCTGCTCTTGCTCCTATCGTTGATGTCCCCATGCGCCGCCGCTCTCGTCGTGGGATGACCCGCAGACGAGGGAGAGCAGTTCCCGCAAGTTGTAGATGGTCTCGCAACGCGCATCGTTGCGCGGCGGCGGCGCATGGAGCAGGTTGAGCCACACCGCCCGCATCCCCGCGCCCAGGGCACCTTCCACATCGCGCTCAAAACTGTTGCCGACCATGAGGCTGTCCTCAGGGACGGCGGACATCACGCGCAGTGCGTGGTCGAAGATGCCGCGCTCCGGTTTGCCAATGCCCAGTTCGCCAGAGATGATGATGGCCTCGAAGTAGTCTTGCAGGTTCGCGGCGATGACTTTGCCCCGTTGCACGTCGGGTGCGCCGTTGGTAATCATGCCCAGACGGTATCGGCTGCGCAGCGCGTTCAGCACCTCTATCGTTTCGGGGAACAAGGTGACGTTGGCATAGACGATATCGCGGAATCGCTCAGCGAGTGCGTGCGCAAGCGGCTCATCCTCAACGCCCTGTTCGCGCAACGCGGATGCCCACGCTTGCTGGCGGAACGTTCTCGCGTTCTCGCGCAGCCAGCGCAGCAAGGGTGCGTCGCCGACTGCAAAGTCGCCATAGAGAACTTCCCACGAACTGATGCCGATTTTGTGCCCCCATAATTCCTCGCCCTGCGCCGCATACCACCGCTCGCGGGCAATGCGCCGAACGGATTGCTCCAGCGCGGCGGGGTCAACGCCGTGCCGCACCGCTGCTGCCGCGCAGGTGCGCGCAAACGCGGCAGCAATCATTGGCTCCTCGAAAATGAGGGTATCGTCAAGGTCAAAGAAGATGACACGGATGGGTTTCATGGCTGTTGTATTCAACGGAGAGGTGTCGTTTCCTTGACGTAGGATAGACGTCTCGCCTGCCATGCTCGTGTCGGGCGGGACGCCCAACCTTCGGTGTGCAGCGTGCCAACCCAAGTTTCCTTGACACCTCTGCGGAATCGTGCAAGAATAGGCTCACGTCGAAAGGCAGAGGAGAGCGATGCAAGCCGCCGTGTTCGATGGACAACTGCGCGTGGTGCGCGATTATCCCGTCCCGGTGCCGCAAGCGGACGAGGCGTTGATTCGCGTGTCGTTGGCGGGCATCTGCGGGACGGACTTGGCAATCCTGCGCGGCTACGCCGACTTTCGCGGCGTGTTAGGACACGAGTTCGTCGGCGTCGTCGAAGCGTGCGCCGACAAGCGGTGGATGGGCAAGCGCGTCGTGGGGGAAATCAACATAGGGTGCGGCAATTGCCATCGCTGCACGATGGGTTGGCGCGAGCATTGCGCGCAGCGCAAGGTGCTGGGGATTCGGGGCAAAGATGGCGCGTTCGCGGAATATCTGACTCTTCCCGTGAAGAACCTTCATCTCGTTCCCCCCAACCTGAGTGATGAGGAAGCGGTTTTCACCGAACCGCTGGCAGCGGCGTTTAACATTCCAGAATGCATCAATATCACACCTAATGACCGGGTCTTCGTCTTAGGCGATGGGCGGCTGGGAATGCTGGCAGCACAGGTGTTGGCGCTGACGGGCTGCACGGTGACGTTGGTCGGCAGGCACCCGTCCAAGTTGGAACTCGCGCAGCGGTTGGGTCTTGTAACGGCGTCCGCGTCCGACTTGAAGCAGGACGCAGCCGACATTGTCGTAGAATGCACCGGGTCAGCGCAGGGGTTCGCTGACGCGCTTGCGTGGGTTCGCCCGCAAGGCACTATCGTCGTTAAAAGCACGTATCATGGTGAGATGCCGCAACTGACCTCACAAGTCGTCGTAGATGAGATCTACATCGTCGGTTCACGCTGCGGACCGTTCCCGCCTGCGCTGCGCGCGTTGCGGCAGGGCAGGGTCAAGGTGACGCCCCTCATTGAGGCAACTTATCCGCTGCCTGACTTCCCACAAGCGATGGAACACGCCGGGCGGCGGGGAGTGTTCAAGGTGTTGGTGCGTCCATGAAGGGAAGTTGTTTTTCACTGCTGAGGTTACCAAGGTCACTGGGAGACCTTTTCAAATTCTTTCTCTGCGCTCTCTGCGTCTTTGGCGGTCAATTCGCTCTTGTCGGCTGTGCCTCGCGGCAGACGCAGGCGGCGCGATTGCCGCCGGTGGAGGTGTGGGGCAAGGAAAAGGCGGCGACAGCGGGCAACTTCATCGGCCCGCGCGCGGTGACGGTGGATGACAAGAACGATTGGGTTTACATTGTGGACTCCAGCGGGCGGATTCAGAAGTTCACGCGGGGCGGAAAGTTTCTCAAACAGTGGCGCACGCCCAGCATCGAAAAGGGCAAGCCCGAAGGTCTGGCGCTGACGCCGGAGGGGAACCTGGTCGTGACCGACACGCATTACAGCCGCGTGCTGATTTACTCGCCCGAGGGCAAACTGCTGAAGAAGTTCGGTAGTTACGGCAGCGGTCCCGACCAGTTCGTGTTAGCGACTGGCGTGGCGGTGGACAAGCAGGGCAACATCTACGTCGCCGACTACAACGGCGCGCCCGGCGAGGGGCTGCGGGTGCGCATTCACAAGTTTGACGCCAACGCCAAGTTCCTGCTGGAATGGGGCGGCTACGGCGAAGCGCCGGGCAAGTTTCGGCGGCTCAACGGGATTGCGGTGGACCCCGAGGGGAACGTTGTCGTTGCGGACATCGTGAATCACCGCATTCAGATTTTCTCGCCGCAGGGGAAACTGCTGCGCTACTTCGGCAAACTGGGCAAGGGCGACGGCGAACTGAATTATCCCTACGGGGTTGCCGTCGGCAAAGACGGGAGCATTTACGTCGTCGAGTGGGGCAACTGTCGCGTGCAGAAGTTTACCCCAGAGGGGAAGTTCATCGCCAAGTGGGGCGGCGTCGGACGCGCGCCGGGCAAGTTGGCGCACCCGTGGGGGCTGGCGGTGGATGAGCATGGTTACGTCTACGTCGCGGACACGGAGAATGACCGAGTGCAGAAGTTCAAGTTGTAGAGTGTCCGAAGATGAGGGACGATGGCAAAAGGCAAGGATTTGCGGGTGCTCAGCGTCATAGCGAAGAGCGGAGCGGTGGCGAGGAACGAAGCAAAGTAACTCTCCTCACGCAGGGGATGGCCATGTGGCGCTCGTAGTGTATTTGCGGCGGCGCTGAAAGACTTCCCCCATCGGAAGTGAGAGGATAGAAGGAAGCGTGAAGCGACCCCATGCGCAAGGTGCTCAGTCATCCTTTCTCATGGCTTTTCCTTCTTGCAGCCGTCATCGCCTTCGGCGTGTGGCAGGGGCGACTGTCGTTCACGCACCCGCACTGGCTGCTGGTATTCCCATTTGCACTTTACTACTTCTACTGCCTCAACCGCACGGGACGCGGGTTGATCCCGTTCCTGTCCAGTTACGTCGACTTGAGTCCGGGGCGGCGGAACTTTGTGTTCGGGGTACGGATGATGCTGTTGCTGCTGGTGTTCCTTGCGTTAGCGGGGCTGCAGTGGGTGCGCATCAACCACGACCTGGCGGTGATGTTCGTCCTTGACCACTCCGACAGCATCAGCCCGCAGGCGAAGGAAGCGCAGGTGAAGTTCGTCAACGAAGCCGTGACGCACATGCGTGGTGGGGACAAGGCGGGCATCATCGTATTCGGGGCAGAGGCTTTCGTGGAACTGTCGCCGGCGGCGCGGATCAAAGTCACGAAAATTCAAAGCGTTCCACCTACACAATACACCGACATCGCAGCGGCGATTCGGCTGGCGATGGCGAGTTTCCCCGAAGGGATGCAGAAGCGCATCGTGCTGCTCTCGGACGGGAATGAAAATCTGGGCAACGCGTTGGATGAGGCACAGATGGCGCGGACGCAGAACGTGCCGATTGATGTCATTCCGCTGGTGCCGCCGCCGCGTCCCGAAATCGTGCTGGACAAAATCGTCGCGCCCAGCGAAGCCAAAATCGGCGAGCCGATTGAGTTGCGCCTCGTCATCCGCAGCACGGTGGACGCGACCGCCAAACTCAAACTGTTCCGCAACGATGCCTACCTCGGCGAGCGCACCCTCGTTTTGAGCAAAGACAAAACTAACAACTTCACCTTCCCCCAGACAGTAGAGAAACAGGGGTTCACGACGTTCGAGGCGATTCTGGAAACGACCAAGGGGCGCGACACGCTGTTTGAAAACAACCGGGGACTCGCCTTTGTGAACATTCAGGGCAAGCCGAAAGTTCTCCTCGTGGAGGGCGACCCGCGCACGGAGTCGCAGTGGCTCGAACGCGCCCTGCGGGCGGAGAAGGTGGACGTGGAGCGGCGCGATGTCAGCGGTATCCCCACGCGGCTGACCGACTTCCAGAACTTCGACAGCATTGTGCTCAGCAACGTGCCGGCGTGGGACTTAAGTTTGACGCAGATGCAGGCGATTCAGGCGGCGGTGCGTGACTTGGGCATCGGGCTGGTGATGATTGGCGGGGAGCACAGTTTCGGTCCGGGCGGCTACCGCGACACCCCCATTGAAAAGGCGCTGCCCGTGAAGATGGACGTGAAGAACCAACAGGTCATGCCGTCGGGGGCGGTGGCGATGGTCATGCACTCCTGCGAGTTCCCCAACGGGAATGATTGGGCGAAGGCGACCTGCACCGAGGTCATCAACCAACTCGGACCCGAAGACTTCGCGGGCGTGATCGAGTTTGGTATGACCGGCGCGGGCTGGGTGTTCCCCATGCTCAAGGTCGGTCCCAACAAGCGCAAGATGCAGCGGCTGATTCGCGGCATGAACCCCGGCGACATGCCCGACTTCGGCGCGGTGGCGGACTTGGCTTACGAAGGCTTGCGCAAAACCAAGGCGCGGCTCAAGCACATGATTATCCTCTCGGACGGCGACCCCGCGCTGCCGACGCCGCAGCAGATCGCTAAGATTCGCCGAGCGGGTATCACCATCACGACATTGGCGGTCGGCCCACACAACAAATCGTGCAGCGATAACATGAAGTGGCTGGCGTTTCAGGGCAAGGGGCGGTTTTACGAAATCACCAAGTTTCAGGACATCCCCAAAATCTTCCTGAAGGAAGCGGCGACGGTGATGAAGTCCGCCATTGTCGAGGAGCCGTTCCGTCCGCGTGTCACCGCCCACCCCTTGCTGAAAGGCATTCGCGGCACGCCGCCGCTGCTCGGTTACGTTGGCACCTCAGAGAAACCGCGCGCGGAGGTCATCTTCAAGTCGCACCGCAACGACCCGGTGTTAGCGGTGTGGCAGTATGGGTTGGGGCGGTCGCTGGCGTTCACCTCGGACGCGAAGCACCGCTGGGCGGCGCCTTGGATTCCGTGGAGCGGCTATCCCAAGTTTTGGGCACAGGCGGTGCGCTGGACGATGCGGCAGACGACGCCGACCAACTTCCAGACGACGGTGGACATCACGCGCGGCAAGGGGCGCATCATCGTAGACGCGGTGGATGAGAAAGGCAACTTCATCAACTTCCTCAACGCCAAGGCGCGCATCATTCCGCCTTTTAGAACGATGGAGCGTTCCGCGAGCAGTTGGGACGTGCCGCTGGAGCAGACCGCGCCGGGGCGCTACGAGGCGACGTTTGATGCCCGCGAGGTGGGGACTTACACGATTAACATCCATTCTCAGGGGGGAGGACAAAAACCCTCGCAGCAGGTCACGGGCGCGGTCATTCCCTATTCGCCAGAATACAAAGATATGAAGGCGGACCGCTTTTTGCTCGCGCGGCTGGCGGACGTTTCGGGCGGGCGGCAGTATGAGAACCTGCAGCGCCCTGAAGACATCTTCGCGGCGCGGCGGGAGGGGGCGAAGTTCCCGCGAGAGATGTGGCTGCCGCTGCTGACTCTGGCGGCGTGCCTGCTGCCGTTCGACATCGCCGTGCGACGGTTGATGGTGGGCAAGGCGGAACTGGTGGCGATTCTGCTGTTCCTCTGGCAACATCTCCCTCTCCTCCGTCGTCGTCAGCGTACGCGTGAGGAGCGCGACGAACATATCGGTAGGTTGCTGGACGTCAAGCAGCGCGTCCGCCAGAGAGAAGAAGGGGAGGAGGCAACCACCACGACGCCCCGCGAGCCGCCGCGCGCGCCGACTCCCGCGCGGCAACCGACGCCTCCCCCATCCCAACCGTCGGCGCAGCAACCGTCGCCGCCGCCGTCCGAGCAGACATCCGCTGCGGAGGATACGCTTTCCCGTTTGCGCAAAGCGAGGGATAGAGCGCGAGGGCAAGACAAAAAGTAGTGTTGCTACATCTTGGTCGTTCGCATTATGCTTACCCCTCGCCATGACAGGCGCACAGGTGTCATGGCGAGGAGCGGAAGCGACGAAGCCATCCCCTCCGTTGTCACCGTTTCCTCCCGCAGAGGATGGCTGCGCGCCTCACAATAACAGTTTGTTGCTTTGCTCTTCGCAGTGATATTGGAACTCACTGAAATTTTTCTTTCCTTGACATACAAAACTGCCGCTGCCTGATGTAGAATATAGATACACGAGCGCGGTTTCAGAGCGAGAGGTGGGAATGCATGGAGTTCGTGCTGGCTGTGATAGGATTAGGCATTGTGTTGGTTATTGCTCTCTCCTTTGGCATCGCTTTGACGTGGGCGGTGGTGATGCTGACTATGCGCATGTTGGGGTTTGTGACCCGGCGCGAGCGCACGCCCTATCGCACTCAACGACAGCGGCAACGCTCGCACGCCCCGGTGCAGTTCATCGAACCCAACCCCGTGTTGGGTGACAACCTTTTCAGCCGCATTGGAGCGTTCTCCATCCGCGCTATCGCCGTTTTTATTCTGCTTGTCTTTCTCACACCGCTTCTGATGCCGCTGCTCATGATGTTGTCTTCCCTATGTGAGCTGGGGTTTACTCTGATAGTCAGCACGTTCCCGTGGACCCTCCTTTTGCTCATTCTGATAGGGCACCGCATTTATCTCGGTCTCCATCGCTACTATCGCCACCGCGTCGCGCGCGGCAGTCAGCCCTTCTGGTTTTTCCAGAGAGGTTGGACGTATCCTTCCCTCCCGA
>JANWYM010000579.1 GCA_025055355.1 Abditibacteriales bacterium | reverse complement strand
CTGCGGGGTGTGTAGGGCGTTGTTCGCCTGCCAGGAAAAACGTCAATGCGCACGGGAGGTTCTTCGCGAGCAGGGGGCAGCGCGGCGGCGGGCGCGTCTCTCATTGCCGAAGGAGCACTGCTGGGCGGCGCGCTGGCGACTATGGAAGCGGAGCCCTTCTCCGCAAGTTGCCTGTTGCGCAGCGAAGGCAGCGCGACAGCAACGAGCAGCATCGCCACTACGCCCGTCGCCAGCGCCGCCGGCACCGCCCAGCGGCGTGGGCGCAACCAGGCGAGCCACTGTTGATAGAACGGTTCCGGTGGCGACGCGGTCTCGGGCAGAAGTTGCATCTGCACGCGCCGACGCAAATCCGCCGGGGGCGCCACCGATGGCAGGGCGCGCAGCGTTTGCACCGTCCAGCGCAGACTTGTCAACTCGCGCGCGCAGGTGGGGCACTCGTGTAAGTGTGATTCCACCTCTGTCGCTGCCGCCGGGTCGAGCGATTGCTCCATGTAGTCCAGATAATGTTCTCGGATATTTTCACACGTCATGGAAACGTCATCTTTCTATCTTTTTGTTAATGGGTTAGACTCCCTCATCTCTGCAATTGTTCCATGAATGGCTCCAGTTTAGCCTTGAGCGCGAGGCGGGCGCGGTTGAGGCGGGACTTGACCGTGCCAATCGAGGTCCGCAGCATCGCCGCAATCTCCTCGTAAGTGAAGCCCTCCAAATCATAAAGCACGAGGACCACCCGCTGAGATTCGGACAGGGTTTGAATGGCTTCGTGCACGAGGCGCTGCAGTTCCTTCTGCATTACGACCCTTTCGGGGTCGGGATGCACATCGGGAACGTGGTCCATGAAGTCGGCTTCCTCCTCCGTGTCCACCAGCGCCGATTCGTGGATGGACGGCTGCCGCGCGCGACGGCGCACAGCGTCGAGGCAGACGTTGACAGCAATGCGGTAGAGCCACGTCGAGAAGGCGCACTCCCCACGAAACTTGGGCAGGGCATGGTAGATGCGGATGAACACCTCCTGCGCGGCGTCGCTGGCGTCCTCAGGATGCCCCAACATGCGGTAAGCGATGTTGTAGACCTTTGCCTCGTGCTGCCGCATCAACAGGTCAAACGCCTCCCACTCGCCCTGCTGACAGCGGCGCACTAACGCCTCATCCGACGAGAAAAAACCGGTCGCGCGCGCGACCTCTGCCGGAGCCGATTCTTCAAAATGAGCCAGTGGACTTTCTGCCACGATGTTGGGGTCAATGAGTCAATGAGTCGCCTCAAGCGTCATCCGCTTAATCCCTGACCCAACTTTTGCGTTGTGCCTTTCGCTTAGAGCCTCTCCGCAAACCGCGTAGCGCCGACATCCTGTCAGCGTTTTATACAGGTTGGAAGCCTGGGCTACCCGGTTTTCGGAGAGGCTCTTAACCTCCTGTCAACGCACGGGTCACGCATTGTCGGGCGGGATGCCCCACCTCGTATGTGACGGTTCATTGACTTATTGACTAACGCGCCGGTGACAACTCACTCGGCGCGACAGATTGCTCTTTCACCAGATGTCCTGCCACGAACACACGAATTATCGCTTTCTGATGGGACGCCACGACGATGTTGATCTCCTGTTCTACGACGTCGCCAGGGGCGTGATACTGCTGATAGGCGGTATGTTCACCCAGAGCGTCGCGCACTACGATTTTGACCTCTTGCTGACTCGCGCCTTGCGGCACGGTCAGACGGATGTTGACTGCCCCTTCGGTCAGCGCACGGTCATTGACGGGCGGTTGTTCACCCTCTGGGATGTTCGTCTCTGGCTCGGGTTTTGGACCCTTGCTGACGAACAGGGCGACCTCCGTGCCTTTGGGAACGGCTTCGTCGGCGCGAACGGACTGGCTAATGACTTCTCCGGGGGCGGCGACTTCGTGATATTGCTGCGTCACCTCGCCAATTTTGAACCCTTGCTTCATCAGCAGGTCTTTGGCTACGTTAAGCGCCAGACCTGTCACGTCAGGAACGCGGACGAGTTCCGCACCGTTGCTGATGACGACTTTCACCACGCGCCCTTGCTTGATTTTTCGTCCCGGTTCTGGCTCGCAGGCGATGACCACATCCAGCGGCACCTTATCGGAGAACACGCGCTCCTCGAGAGGCGTCAGTCCTCGCTCCTGCAGCATCTGCCGCGCCAACGCGAGCGTTTTGCCTTCGATATCTGGCACGCGCACCTCGGGCGGTCCTTGATGAAGGTAGAACAAGAACACGCCCACCATGACCGCGATCAGCATGGATAGGATGGCGATGAGCGTCCACAGAATCGCGTGCAAGCGCGAGCCGCTTTCTTCTTCCTCCCACCGCGTGCGACGCCGTGGAGGAGATTGCCTTGGGAGGACAGATCTACTACTCACCGTAATAGTCACCTCATCGGGAGATGGTTCGTCCAAGCCGGACTCGACCTGCCGCAAGTCGCGGATGAGCGGTCCCGCGCTTTGATACCGCTGCGCCTCGTCGGCAAGTAACTTGAGCACGATGCGTTCCAACGCGGGCGGGATAGTAGAATTCAGCGCGCGCGGTGGAACGATCTGTCCTGCCTCGTTCGTCTCGGGCAGTTTGCCCGTCAACATCCGATAAAGCATCACGCCCAGAGAATACAAGTCGTCGGTGGGCGCGACTTCCTGTCCCTTTAGACGCTCGGGGGACAGATAAGGGAGCACCCGTGTGCCGTTGTCGCTGAGCGGCAACAACGGTGACGCGTAGACTTCGGCTAAAGCGAAGTCAGTGACCTTCACCAGACCCTTCGGCGTCACTATGACGTTGCGTGGATGGAGGTTGCCATGCACGATACCGTTTTGATGGGCATAATGCAGCACGTCAGCCACTTGCAGTGCGATGCGCACCGCCTCCAGATAGGGCATCGGAGACTGCTTCGCGCATTTCGCCTCCAGCGTCTCGCCTGGGACGTATTCCGTCACCACAAATACCGTGCCATCCTCTTCACCGATGCTCAACACGCGGGCGGCGTTGGTATGAGGGAGACGCGTAGCGATTTCCTCCGACCGCCGGATGGCTTGCACCAGCCGCGTGTGGCGAACGATCTCGGGATGGATGACCTTGAGTGCGACCGTCTGATTGAGCAGGTGATCTCTCACGCGATACACCACGAATAGAGTGCCTTCGCCAATTTTGCTGAGCACCTCATAGCGAAGGGTAGCGGACTTGCGCGCCATTGTTTGTCACCTCGCTTGCTGCGACTGTTGCTGCT
>JANWYM010000578.1 GCA_025055355.1 Abditibacteriales bacterium | reverse complement strand
GAAATGCCTGCGTTTACTGCCTACCGCGAGAAGGTCTACCACTACTTGCGCGTGAAGGTGTCTGCCAACACCCTGACGGTGGAGGCGGTGCGCACGGAGGATGGGACGGTCATGGAGCGGTTTGAGGTCGAACAGACCAAGGGTTGAGGGATAGCGCGTTGGCGCGTTGGCACGTTAACATGTTGGCACGTTGGCACGTTAGCACGTTGGAACGTTGGAACGTTGGAACATTGAAACATTCTAACGTGCTAACGTGCCAACGCGCTAACCCTCCACTCTTGGGTATGAGGACGGTGTTTGCCATGTGTGCCAGAACGATTACGGTGGTGATTCTGTTTCTCGTGCTCCTGCTGCTGTTCTTCGGCGGGAGTCTCATCGCGTTCTACACCGACTTCCTGTGGTTTCAGGAGGTCGGCTACACCAGCGTCTTTTTGACCGCGCTCAAGGCGAAAGGCGTGCTGTTCACGGCGGGAGCAGTGGGGACGTTTCTGCTGTTGTGGCTGAACGTGAAAATTGCCCGCCGCCGCCCGCGCGTCCGTGTGATGTTGCAAGGGGACAACATCTTTGAGATTCGCGATCGGGAGCAGATGGAGCCTGTAGTCAACCGCCTGCTGCCGTTCGGCATAGGATTTGTTGCGCTGGTCGCGGGCAGCACGTGCGCCGCGTTATGGGAAGAGGTGCTGCGCTATCTCCACCCGACCCCCTTCGGCACGACGGACCCGCTGTTCGACAAGGACATCGCCTTCTACGTCTTTCAACTTCCGCTTCTCAAGGCGGTCTACAAAGGCGCGCTGGTACTGTTGGGGTTGTGCGCCATCGTCTCCGCGCTGCTTTACGTCTTTGACGGGAAAGTGGCGGCGAGCGAGAGCGGTATAGCAGCGGATCCGCAGGTGAAACCGCACCTGCTCACCCTGGTCGGGCTGATGCTGCTGGTGAAGGCGTGGGGCTATCGGTTGAACATGTTCGACCTTCTCTACTCGCCGCGCGGGGTGGCTTACGGGGCGAGTTACACCGATGTTCACGTGGTGCTGCCCGTGCTGAAAGTGCTGATGGTGGTGGCGGCGTTGAGCGCGGTGTTCGTGCTTATCAGCGGCTATCGGCGCGGCTGGAAGGGAGCGGCGGGCGTCGTGGGGGTGTGGCTGGCGATTTCCCTGCTGGGAGGCAAAGCGGTGCCGTCCGTTGTGCAGAAGTTGCAAGTCGCGCCCAACGAGTTGAGCCTGGAGCAGCCTTATATCCAGCACAACATCCGCTTCACCCGCGCCGCTTACAACCTGGATAACGTGGAGGAAAAAGACTTCGCCGCTGCCGAGACCTTGACCCCGTCGGACTTAGTGAGGAACCGCCCGACGCTGGAGAACATCCGCCTCTGGGACCATCGCCCTCTACTGACTTCTTTCGAGCAGTTGCAAGAGATTCGCACCTATTATGACTTTGTAGATGTGGACGTGGACCGCTACATGCTGAACGGGGAATATCGGCAGGTGATGCTGTCGGCGCGGGAGATGTCCTACGAGCGGCTGCCCAGCAAACTGTGGATTAACGAGCGGCTGACCTACACGCACGGTTACGGGGCAGTGGTCAGCCCCGTGAACCGCATCGCGGGCGAAGGGTTGCCCGACTTTCTGGTGAAGAACATCCCCCCGACGGGCAAGGGGGATTTGAAAATCACCCGTCCTGAAATCTACTTCGGCGAGATTTCCAGCGATTACGTGTTCGTCAAAACGAAGGCGCGGGAGTTTGACTACCCCGCTGGGGACAAGAACATTTACACCACCTATCAAGGCAGCGGGGGCGTGCGCGTGGGCGGCTTCGGACGGCGGCTGCTGTTCGCCTTGCGCTTCAAGAGCCTGCCGATTTTGCTCAACGCGGACATCACCCCCAACAGCCGCATCCTGTTCTACCGCCGCGTCCTGGAGCGGCTCAAGGTCATCGCGCCCTTCCTGTCCTTCGACCGTGACCCGTATCTGGTCATCAGCCGGGGGAAACTCTACTGGATGTGCGACGCCTACACCCTGACCGACATGTATCCCTACTCGCAGCCGATTCGCGGCATGGGCAACTACATCCGCAACTCCGTCAAAGCAGTGGTGGACGCCTACAACGGCACGGTGTCTTTCTACATCGCGGACGAGAGTGACCCGCTCATCCGCACCTACCAGAAAATCTTCCCCCGTCTGTTCCAGCCGCTGGCGAAGATGGACGCCGACCTGCGCCGGCATATCCGCTACCCGCAGACGCTGTTTGAGGTGCAGGCGCGGATGTTCGCGGTCTATCACATGACCGACCCCCAGGTGTTCTATAACAAAGAGGACGTGTGGGAGATCCCACCTAACGAGGTGGGAACGATGACAACGCCCGAGGTAGTCACGATGCCCGCCGCTGGGCGCGAGATGCCCCTGCCGTCTCCGGCCCCGCCCCGCCCGCAAAGCATGGAGCCGTATTACGTCATCATGCGACTGCCCGGCGAGACGCGGGAGGAGTTTATCCAATTGATTCCCTTCACCCCAGCGCGGAAGGACAACCTCCGGGCGTGGATGTGCGCCCGCAACGACCCGCCGCACTACGGCAAGTTGCTGGTCTATAACTTCCCCAAGGCAAAACTGGTCTACGGACCGGCGCAAATCAACGCCCGCATCGAGCAGGAGGCGCAAATCAGCAAGGACCTGACGCTCTGGCGGCAGGGCGGCAGTGACGTGATTCGCGGCAACCTGCTCATCATCCCCATCGAGGAGAGCCTGCTCTACGTGCAACCGCTCTACCTCAAATCGGCGCAAAGTCCTATCCCTGAACTCAAGCGAGTGCTGGCGGCTTACGGGGACAAAATCGTGATGGAGACCGACCTCGAGCGCAGTCTGGCGGCGTTGTTCGGCACGGAGTCGCCGGTGCTAGCTGCTGCGCCTGCGAGAGTTACCAGGGAGCCGTCAACCGCCGACGCCGACAGACAACCACCAACGACCAGCCGTCAACTGGCAGCGGTCGACCGCCAACCTGCGTTAGCGCGGCAAGCCTTGCAGCACTTACAGAAGGCGCGGGAGAGCGCACGTCGCGACGACTGGGCAGGGTTTGGCGCAGAGCTGAAGAAGTTGGAGGAGACCCTGCGGCGACTCAGCCAAGAACAGTAAGAGCCTATCCGAAAACTCTCCCCTCCTGACCAAGGAGGGGTCGGACCCCTGCGGTCCCCTTGGAAGAGGGAGATAGCAAGGTTTTCGGATAGGCTCTAAGTTCCAATACCTGT
>JANWYM010000577.1 GCA_025055355.1 Abditibacteriales bacterium | reverse complement strand
ACGATAACTTCATAACGCTCAACGTCTACGGGCGCTGGAATACAGGGTATCGCTGGGCGGGCGAGGTAGATGTCTTTGAGGCGCTGGAGCAGGTCAAGAAACATTACCGCGTTGATGAGAACCGCATCGTGATGCGCGGGTTCAGCATGGGCGGGCACGGGGCGTGGCATCTGGGGCTGCATTACCCTGACCGCTGGTGCGTGGTCGCGCCGGGCGCGGGGTTCACGGAGACGCTCAAGTATCTTCAGTTGACCGAGCCGCCGGCGTGGTATCAGCAGGCGCTTTATCACATTTACGATGCGGTGGATTACGCGGACAACTGTTTCGCCGTTCCCGTTGTCGCCTATGCGGGAGAGAACGACCCCCAGCAACGCGCGGCGTTGAACGTGAAGGAGGCGTTGGAGGCGAAAGGTGTCAAGTTTACACAGGACGGTTTGAATTTTCGGGCGGATGACCCGCCTTTCACTTTGCTCATCGGTCCGCAAACGGGGCATGCCTTCCATCCCGAGACGCAGAGGGCTTACCTGCGCTTGATTGCCGAGCATGCGGAAAAAGGGCGCGACCCAAACCCGAAGCGCGTGCGGTTCACGACGTGGACGCTGAAGTATAATCGCTGTTTCTGGGTGGAGATTGACGCGTTGGAGCAACACTATCGGCAGGCGTGGGTGGAGGCGGAGTTCGTGGACGAGAACACGCTACGCTTGGCGGCGCGGAACGTTGTGCGGCTCAAGTTTCATCTGAATCCATCGCTTGTCAATTTCCGCAAGCCGCTCAAGGTGATTGATGAGACGGGTCGCGAGCTTGTCGTTCCCGCCAACCGCGTCGGCAGGGTGGTGCTGATGGTGCGTCATCCCGACGAAGGTTGGCGCATGGATGTTGAAGATAGCAGGGCTGTGCGCAAGCGGCATAACTTGCAGGGACCGATTGAGGATGCGTTCATGGATGCGTTCCTCGTCGTGCTGCCGAGCGGCGAGCCGCTCTCCCCGACGCTGGCGGCGTGGAGTGAGGCGGAGTGGCAGCACTTAAAAAAGGGCTGGCGGTTGCACTTTCGGGGCGACGCGCCGTTCAAGTGGGACAAGGACGTGACGGGCAGCGACATCAGGAACAATCATCTGATTCTGTTCGGCGACCCGCAGTCGAATGGGCTCATTGCCAAGATTGCCGCGAAGTTGCCGATTGCGTGGAGCGCGGAGGGGATTCGCGTCGGGCAGCATACGTTTGAGGCTGCCACCCACGGGTTGGTGATGATTTATCCGAACCCCTTGAACCCCAACCGTTACATCGTCCTCAACAGCGGCTTCACGTTCCGTGAGGCGGACTACCGCGGCAGCAATGCGCGGCAAACGCCGAAGTTGCCTGATTGGGCGGTCATTGCCCTCGGCGAGACGAACCGCGTGGTGGCAGCGGATTTCTTTGGGGAGCAGTGGGGGTTGAGGAAGCAGGTTATCAGGTGGAAAATGTGAAGCGTGAAACGTGAGGCGCGAACTCGTGAGGTGATTGAGTGGTGCGTGTCGGTTTGTTGTTTGTCGTGTTAGGTGTTGGTTTGGATGTTGATAGGGATGCGCCGAGGGTGACGTTGAATCCGTCGGTGATTCCGCCGGGGGAGTTTTTTGTCATTACAGTCGAGCCGCCGGGCGGCGAGACGGTGCAAACGGTGCGGGCGGGGGTGCTGGACTTTCATCCGCGATTCTATCGCTTCGGCGAGAAGTGGAAGGCGGTCGGAGCCGTGTCGGCGAAGACACCGCCGGGCAGGTATCCTGTTTACGTCAAGGTCGGACGAAGTGATGGGACAGAACTGGAAACGAAGGTGTATTTGACCGTCACGGCGAAGCGATTTCCGAGGCAGCGGATTCGCATGTCGGCGGAGAAGATGCGTCTGCGGACGGCGGCGGCGTTGGCGCGGGACAAGGCGAAGTTGGACCAAGCCATCGCGGAGAGCGCGCCGCAGCCGCTGTGGGAGGGGAACTTCATCCTGCCCGTGCGCGGGCGGTTTTCGACGGGGTTCGGCGTGATCCGCACGGTCAATGGACAGGATGCGGGGCGGCACTACGGGTTGGATATCGCCGCGCCCGCTGGCACGCCCATCAAGGCGACGAACCACGGCAGGGTCACGCTCGCGGAGATGTTGGAAACGCACGGCAACACGATTGTCATTGACCACGGCTGCGGCGTTTTTTCGCTCTACCTGCACCTGTCGAGGATTGACGTGCAAGTGGGCGATGAAGTCCGCAAGGGACAGGTCATCGGCAGGGTCGGCACGACGGGCTTTTCGACGGGACCGCACCTCCATTGGGGCGTGCGCGTGGCGGAGGTTCCGACCAACCCGTGGCGTTGGATGCAAGCGCCGCCGAAGTTGTAGGAGCCTATCCCAAAAATGACTGTCCCTCTACACCAGGGGATAAAGAGGATCGGTGTCCCCATTTTGAACCTCCCCCAACCCCTCCTTGGTAAGGAGGGGAGTTTTTTGGGATAGGCTCTAAGTCTGAATGCTTTCTTTGCCGACGGATGAAAGGTTCCAACGGATAACGACGTCAAATTCAAGTCCGTAGGGACTTCTCACCCGTTGGCAAAGACGCCGTTTAGACGGGGACTCTACCCTTCATACCTCAACAGTTCATAGAGTTCCTTGCGCGTCATCATTTTGTCGAGAAACCCTTGCTGCGTGCCTGCGCGTTTGAGTTGTTGCAGGGCGTCCTGAACGGCTTTGAGCATGACGCGGAAGTTGGTCAGGGGGAAGATGACCAGACGGTAGCCCATCTCGGCAAACTGCTGGACAGTGAGATAGGGCGACTTACCGAACTCGGTCATGTTGGCGAGAAAAAGAGGGGCGCGTTGCGTGGAAAAGGCAGGGGCGACCTCTTGGACAAAGAGCGCGAACTCTTCGGCAGAGTGTAAGGCTTCAGGGAAGACAGCGTCCGCGCCGGCTTCGACGTAACGCTGCGCGCGCGCAATCGCATCGCTCATGCCCGTCACGCCGCGCGCGTCGGTGCGGGCGATGAGGAGGAAGTCGGGGTCGGTGCGGGCGGCGAGAGCCGCCTGGATTTTTTCAACCATGGCTTCCGTTGCAATCAACCGCTTCCCGCTGAGATGTCCGCACTTTTTGGGGAACTCTTGGTCTTCGATGTGGATCCCTGCGACGCCGGCTCTTTCAAACTCGCGCACGGCGCGCCCCACGTTGACGGCTTCACCGAACCCCGTGTCGGCGTCGCAAACGGCAGGAATGGACACAGCGTCCGCG
>JANWYM010000576.1 GCA_025055355.1 Abditibacteriales bacterium | reverse complement strand
ATTGTCGCATCACTCTCTGGTGCGCCCCTACCGAGTCCCCGCAAGCAATTGACACAAGGAGATTGGCTGCCGGGGTTTCAGATGCATTCTGGCGACGCCCTGCGAATTAGTGTGCGGCGCCTTTGTTGGCTCAGCCATCTCATTACCTTCCCGCAACCGATCATAGAACTATTCATTCCACTCGACCCGAAAAAGGATATGCTGTGGCTGAGGCGCGAAGGCAGGGTTTTATCTCTCAAGGGCAAAGAGGTGGCGATTGATGCAGAAAACGCAAATCTGAAGATCACACCCTACAATCTCAGGCTGCAAACGCAAGTGCAGCACAATCCACGATTGCAAACAGAAGGAAAACTAAAAGGAGGTGTACCTACCATGAGTAAAGCAAAATGGATGGTCATCCCCCTACTCTTGCTGGCGTCGGCGACAAATGTGCAGGCGCAAATTGAAGGGCAAACCGTTGAGCAGACAATGACGGGCCTTTTTGAAGATGCAGCAACGGGTCAACGGCAGACTCTTACGCTTGACCTTGTCAATCCCGAACTGAATCCGCCAGGTGACTGGGTCACCATTGACACGGAGACCTACTTGATTCACTTGGATGCTTACGACGATTACAGCCGCTTAGAGGGACTGATTTTGACAGATGAGAACGGCAACGTCCTCGATCAGGTGGCTGCTGATCCACCCGTAAGTGCCCTGCACGCTGTAGGGTTACGAGTATTTGGTGGCTCAGTGCAAGTAGGGGGTAAGATAGATTTTCAACATGCTCCCAACTGAAGATGGACTGTTACGGCGGGGCTTACCTTTTCGCAAGTCCCCCGCTCTTCGCTGGCAGCGAAAGTCTACACCCGTTTAGCAAATGGGCAGGCACAGCCACTCGTTGGTGCCCGTGTCGGTTTCTTCCGCACTAGCAGCCCTAACCAAGTGCAGTACTTGTACACAGATGGAAATGGAATCGCTACACTACAAGTCTCAGCAGCCAACGATTGGGCAATGGAAGTCTCTATGCCGAGTTCTCCCGGGTGGTGCAAGGTTCGGAGAAGTCCTCCCTACAAAGTGAAACGTAACATGCAAATTGCCGACAGTTTCGTGATTTTCCCCCATCAACTGATGGAGGGTAAAATCGTCTTTCAGGGTCAAGGAATGGAGCAGCCGGGTCAGGTGACAGTTCAGGCGTTGCAAGGTGTTAACGTTGTAGCAACCGCTACAGTCGGCACGACACCGAACCCAGATGGCTTCTACACCTACGCCTTCCCCGGTCCGCTCACTGCTGGCACCTACACTGTAAGGGGCACTTATTTTAACCAGGTCCAAGAAGGCTCCCTCACTGTGCCCGATGATTGTACCCCTGCCCAGAATGACCCTGCGACGGGAAGCATTGCTCTTGACCCGAAGGGACCTCACAGTAAGGTGACTGGTCCCACGTTGACGTTTCAGCGCCAGGCTTACGGAGGACCTCCGGGGGGCTGAGTAGCAGCAAGATGAAAGTGGAGCAGGAGCGCAGCCTTGCGCTCGACGATGTGATGGACACTTTCACACATGCGCTGCCCCGACGCGGGTGCAGCGTGGAACTTTCGCAACCGAATCAAATCAACTCATCATCCGCCAACCCAATCGCGGCGCGGCAGCCGGACGTGCTCTGCGTGAGCAAGGAACGCAGCGGCTGGACGGAGGCGAAGGACTTAGAGCCTCTCCGAAAACCTCACTGTCCTCCTTCGCAAGGGGGACCTCAGGAGGTTCTCGGCGTTATGTTGACCTCCCCCAACCCCTCCTTGATAAGGAGGGGGGAGTTTTCGGATAGGCTCTTAGCGCACTTGGTATCATGGCGGTTCAACTTGCGCGCCACCACGCGCAAATCACTGAGCAGGCACAGCGATCCCAGCGTCTCCGCCACCTGCGCGGCTTCCTCCAAGGAGCGCAAGGAGAGGCAGTTTTGAATCAGTTTGTAAAGTTGCTCCGAGTTACTGTGACCGATGCACGTCCACATCTGCTCCACCTCAAAACCACACTTCGTCAGCAGACGCGCCAGCGTAGAAGGGCTAAAGTAATACAGGTGCTCAGGAAAGCTCGTCCACTCCCAGTGGTCGAAGTCGTGGCGGGCTGGGAAACTATCGCCGTTGGGGACGTAAATCGCTATCACCCCGCCCGGCTTGATGAGCGAAGCGGCGGCTTGAAGGACGGCAGTCGGGTGCAGCACATGCTCTAAAACGTGACTCATCAACACTATATCGAAACTCTCTGGGGGCAAAACGCGGGCGGCGCTCTCAATGGTCCCATTGTGGACTTCCAGCCCCAACTCCTGTCTGACCCAGTTTGCCGCCGGCGCGCTCAGTTCCACCCCGACGACTTCCCAGCCCTTCTGCTGCGCGCAGAACAGTTGATGCCCGAAAGCGCAGCCCACTTCTAAGAACCGCACCCGTTGATTGGCGTTGTGAGGGCGCGCGTCATCTCGCCTCAGCCACTGCTCCAGAAAGTTCAACTCCTCCGTCAACTTCTGCGCTTTCTGGGCACTCAGTTCTCCCTGCCATTCGCGCAAGCGGGGCGTGTAGTCCTCTGGCGACTCGGAAGAGTAAAACTCCCGCAGCGCTTCCGGTGTCGGCTGCGGGTTAAAGTAAATCAGCCCACACATCCCACAGCGGACAACGTGCGGGGGGGGGCTTGGCGACAGCACTATCGCAGCCTGGTCCGCCCCGCACAGGTCGCAGGGAACGGGATGTAGCGAGGCTTTGAGTTTCTCCCAAGACGCCTCGCTGGCTGTTGGGGAACGGAGCGCGGACTCGCGCGTCCTCTGGGACGCCACTCTCTTCTCATCGCCGCGCAGATATGCCTTCGCCAAGCGCAGCATTGGAGCCGTTATGACGTTGATCAGACGGCTTCGGCGCAGACGGTAAGCCTTCTCCAACACCCTCCATCCCACCGAGTTGCGGATGGCTTCCAACTCCGCCTGGAGACGCTGGTTCTGCGCGATGACATCAGCTAAGCGCTGCTGCAAATCTTTTATCTCCGCGCGCAACGCCGTATCCTCTGGGGTGTGTGACGTAGCGTTCATCCGTCTCTTCTACCGCTTCCCCCGCAGACGCTTCAACAACCCGTCCACATAGCGCACGAGGCGGCGTGACTCCACTGCCTCCGCCCGCGCCTCCGCTCGCGCCCGCAGGTCGTCCAACGTCCGCGCGTATTCCCACAGCGAGCGTAATGCGTTGGCAGGTTGACACGTTGGCAGGTTAGAACGTTCCAACG
>JANWYM010000575.1 GCA_025055355.1 Abditibacteriales bacterium | reverse complement strand
TCGCGTCCTATGGCTTCGGTCAGCGTCAGGGCGACGGACATATACATCGCGCCGCCGACGCCTTTGCCGGAGACGTCGCCAATGATGAGGCCAACTTTGTCTTCGCTCAACGGGAACACGTCGTAGAAGTCGCCGCCGACTTCCGTCGCCGGCAGGTAGCGAGAGACGATTTCGTATTCGCCATGCTTCATCTGCTCGCGCGGTAGTAAACTGGTCTGAATGTCGTGCCCGACTTTGAGTTCGTGTTCCATGCGAACGCGCTCAATGCGCTGTTGACGCGTGGCAAGCCCCCATATTAATGCGAACAGAGTGAAAATGAGACCGCTGCCCATCGTCCACGTGACCCATGACGGCAGAGGAGGTTGCACGCGAAGAGTCAACGTCACGGGCGTTGGGTCGATGTTCAAAAAGCGGTCGCAGGCGCGCACGCGGACGGTGTGGTTGCCTTTGCTGAGGTTGTCAAAGACACGGAAGTTTTCGCGCTGCCAGGGGAAACGCTTGCCGTCTATTTCGAACTGATACTGAAACTCGTCCGACGCCCCTCGCCATGGCGTGAGCGCGAACGCCTGCACCGTCAGTCGCGTGCCACGCAGGAGGAGAGGACCGGCGAGACCCCTATCCCTCCTGGGAACGAGATGATGACGGGCAATGGTCTGTGACTGGGGGGAAGGCTGGAATTGTAGGCGATACGTCTGCATCTGTCCTCTGGCGTCTTGCATGAGGACGGTGTTGCCGACCATGAGGAACGTTTCCGGCGGGGGAGGCTGGGTGAGGTCAAAATCATCGTGCGGGCTGCTCATGTGAACCCGCAACTTGCCGTCTGCGAGGACTTCGAGGCCGCCGCAGGAGGCGTCTATGAATCCGTTGTGCGCGGTCAGCGCGCTCCATGCGTCCGCTTGCTCATCGTAAAAGGCAATGCCGTTCGTCGTGCCTGCTACCAATCTTCCATCGGGCAGGGTCGTCAACTCTTGAACAACGTTGGCGGGTAAACCACCGCCTGTGTTGTCGACATTGAACGTTTGCCAGCGGTCGCCCTGCCGCCGCACGAGTCCGTTCTTGGTGCCGAACCAGAGCGTTCCGCGCTTGGTTTCACAGATGGACAGAACCCCCGTCTGTCCCATACGCCGTTCGTCGCCCATCGTCTCCTGACGCCAGCCCCGTCGGTCGCGGTAGGAGTAAAGTCCTTTCCTGTCCGTGCCGACCCACACCGTGCCGCTGCTGTCTTCCATCACGTCCTCCAGCGTCGCATCTTCCAGCGCGGCGAGAAGGGGGAGAGTTTTCATCGTGCGGCGGGCAGCATCTTGGATGAGAATCTGCTTCGCGGCGCGGTCAACGCTCCAGTGCCTTCCTGCCTTCTGCGTCCTCGGCGCTCTCTGAAGTAGATGGGGGGCATAGACGTTCATGCCGAGGCGGGTGCTAATCCAGACCGTTCCATCTGAGCGCTGGCAGAGGGCGTAAACGCGGTCGCTTAGGAGTCCACTGTTCTGCTTCGTAATATGCCGGACGAGTTTTCCAGCGGCATCCACAATGAGAATACCGTGCCCATTGGTCGCCAGCCAGCGGTCTCCGTTGGACGCTTCCATCAGGTCATTCAGGTAAATCAGTCGGGTTGCATCCACCCCTGTCAGGAGTTTCTGTAGGTCAGGCGACGTCCATCGCCTTTCTGGAGGAAGTCTGCCATCGTAAATGCGGATGCCGCCGCCGTCATTCACAATCCCAATGGAGCCATCCTTCCACTCCCGCGCGCGCATCACTTTGGGAGCGCGACGGTCCACAAGGGGATTCATTGTGCCATCGGGTTCAATGACGCGCACGCTGCCGTCAATCGAGCAGATCCACAGCGCGCCATTGCTCTGCACGAACAGCGACTCAATGCTATTGCGTTCGCGGGGGACGCCGCCTGAGAGTGTCAGATGATGCAAGGGAGAGTTGACGTGAGCAAGGTTGTAGCGGTAGACGCCGTCATCCGCCGTCGCCAGCCACAGCGTTCCCGTCGGCTGCTCCGCGATGTCCGTCACCCATTTCCGCGACAGGAAGCGTAACGACGGATACTCTTGCGTGACCCATTTCTCACGTCCGAGGTGATAGACGCTGACCCCACTTCTCGTGGCAAACCAGAGCGTGCCATCGGGGCGCTCGTGTATCCTTCTCACGTAATTGTCGCTCAGACCGCCTCGGCTCTGACGGTGGACGCGCCAGCCATAGCCGTCGAAACATGCCACCCCACCGCCCTGCGTCGCGCACCAGAGCCGCCCGTCCCCAGCCGCGTGTAGGTCAGCAATGACATAGGTTCCTGGCAACCCGTCCTGCGTGGTGAAGTGCCACCAGCCCAGCAACTCGGTGTGGGCCTCTGCCTGCGAGGTCAGCAGCCAAAGGGCGATGGTGACAGCCAGCCCTCTCCTACGTAAAGGTTTGTTCCGCATATTTGCTCACCCCTTGTTTAGCGTCGGACCGTGCCACTCCTCGTCTTTAAAAGCCGACGGTTCAGCGAGCGCCGGAGGAGAACGTAAAGCAGACAATCCTGCCAGCATATAGGAGTGTCTGCGTCACGTTTTCGGAGAATGCCCCTTCAATCAATCGGCTCACATCTGCAGCAGGTCCTACGCCCCACGCTCAAACGATACACGCAGATTTCACCAGGAGGGCAGGCAATGTTGCACACGCAGTTTCGAAGTTGCGCATCGCAAGCGCAGTCCCGCGTGTCATCTGGACAAGGCGGCGCGGCGGGCTGCACGCCCCGCTCGACCCGCCCCTGCCCGTAACGTCCCACGTAGGCGCGACTGGACTTGCCCAACGAGGCCTCCGCCGTAAATCCCGGAAGATACATGGTGAATCTCTCCTTTGGTTTCTGACCTGCGACCTGAGAGCCTATGGGATAGGCTCTCAGTGGTGGTAGTAAGGCGACAACTTGGTGACCAAGAACGGAAACTCCTCCGTCACATCCACGCGGACGAAGAACTTCTCCACTACGTCCGTCGTGCGGTGACGGTAGGAAAAGATGACCTCCACCACGTTGCGCACGCCGCTCAGAGAGGAGGGGCGAACGTCCACAGCCGTCAGCGAGCATCCGCGTTCGTGGCTTTCGGCGGTCTTGGCGTAAATGGCAGGATAGCGCACCGCCAGATAGTTCAGGGCGCGGTGTTCGTCCGTCGCGCCTGCGTTGTCGGCGATTTGGGCGAGATAGTCGAACAGTTCCTCCGCCGACTTGCGAAACTGCGCCTCCTCTTTGGGTGACATCTTGCGCGGCA
>JANWYM010000574.1 GCA_025055355.1 Abditibacteriales bacterium | reverse complement strand
ATCTGCGGCCGATTGCGGGCGACCGGGATTCGCCCCCGCTGGTACCAACGGATAGAGGACGCGGGGGTGCGGCTGCCGTTGAGTATTTTCAAGCCGTAGGGGTGCTGTCAACGGCTTCTGGGGGCGGATGCAGCGAACTCCGTGCTGAGGGGCAGGAAAGTCATCCGCTTCATCTGTCGCCGCAGTCCGTTGACAGGATGCATACGCTATGCCTGCCTACATTCCTATTCTCTTCATCCTCGCCTCAGGGGTCATCCTGCTGATATTCGGGTTGGTGCAAGCGTTCCTTGACACCCGCTCGTCGCCGCTGGAGAGTCGTCTGCAGCGGATTCGACGGCGACGCACTGACGAGCAGGGAGCACTGCGGGGCGTTGAGCCGAACCAATTAGACATCGTGGAGGAGGAACAACGCGCCCGCGCCCGCTACGGACGGCTGATGGCTTGGCTGCGGAAGCAACTGTCGCCCAATCACTGGTTGCTGGAGATGGAAAGAGAACTCGCCCGCGCCCGCGCGCCGCTGGGACCGGCTGCCCTGTTGATTCTCGGAGCCTGTCTGATGCTGGGGACGGGCTGTGTAGGTTACTTCCTTTTGGGGATGGGATACTGGTTGTTTCCCTGCGGAGGGGTGGGGCTCGCACTGCCGTGGCTCTACTTAAAACAAATGCAGAGGAAATGGCTGCGGCTGTTCGAGCAACAGTTGGCGGAGGCGCTGGTGCTGATGGCGAACGCTTTGCGCGCCGGTTCATCGCTGCTCCAGTCGTTTGAGATCGTCGCCCGTGAATCACCTTATCCCATCGGGGAAGAATTCCAGCGCGTTTCGCAAGAGATTGCGGTAGGGATATCGGTAGAAGAAGCACTGCACAATCTGACCGAGCGTGTCCCAACGATGGACGTGAAAATCTTAGTGACCGCACTCCTGGTGCAGCGGCAGATCGGGGGAGCCCTGGCAGAGGTCTTAGACAATCTGGCAAGCATCATCCGGCAGAGGGTCAGCCTGCGCGCCGAGGTGCGCGCGCTGACAGCGCAGCAGCGTTTCTCGGCGTATGGACTATTGTTGTTGCCGGTGTTCTTTGCCCTTGCTGCTGAGGTAATAACCCGCCTGCTGGGCGGGACGTCCACGGGCAGTTCGTCCTACCTGGCTCCTTTGCTGAAAGTGCCGTGGCTGATTTTTGTCGGGATAGGGATGCAGATCCTGGGGCTGTTCATCATTCGGCGCATCGTTAGCATTGAGGTCTAAGATCGTGTATAAAAACCCCAACAGTTACGCGGTTGCCGTCGTCTCTTTCCCCCTCTCCCACGAGGAGGATGGGGGAAGGGATCAAACGCCGTTCTTTACACCCTCTAAGGAGTTATGCATGCCGAGGCATCGGCGATACGCCGTCGGGAAATCGCGGGGACAGGGGTCACCAAATGGCCGGAGAGCCAAATGGCAGGACACTTCAAGGGAATCCCCCTTGAACCTGACGGTTGACTACGCTGGATGAAAATCGTCCTCGTTCTCGAGCCTCAAAAATGACGACGATGAGAATGAGGACGACGACGATTTTCGAGGGAGGAAACCTGTGGCCAGTCGAGTCCGCACGCTCAGCCCCCGAGAGCGCATCGAACGCCTGAAGGCAAAAGACCGCCATCTCGCGTCGCTCTACCGCCCAGCGGAGAGCCAGCCACTCCTCGTGCGTTTGCTGCGCGCCCTGCTGGGGCGTTGGACGGAAAGGATTGGCAGACGACGCACGGGCGAGGACCGCATCCGCGAGAAACTCATGCGCGCCGGGTTCCCGCTGGGGCTGCGCGCCCGCGAGTTTATCGCTTTGCGCCAGATAGTCGGCATGCTCGCCTTCCTGCTCACGTTGGGGCTAACGCGCCTGATGGCGACGCAGTTAGAAATCCAACCGATACATTACGCCCTCTACGGCTTGGCGGGTGGCTACTTCGGCGCGTTTCTGCCGATGATGGTCCTCAACTCGCTCATCGCTAAACGGCAGCGACAGGTGGAGATCCATCTGCCTGATTTCATTGATTTGCTGACCGTTTCGGTCGAAGCGGGTCTCGCGCTCGATGCCGCTTTGCAGCGCGTCGCGGGGGAGTTCCCCGGGCCGCTGGGCGAAGAGGGATTGCGCATTGTCGGCGAACTGCGCGTCGGGCGCACCCGCGCCGAAGCGCTCCGCGAAATGGCGCGGCGGCTGGACATCCCTGAATTGACCTCGTTCGTGACGATGATCGTTCAAGCCGAACAGATAGGGGCATCCATCGGCAACGCTCTGCGCATCCAGTCGCAGCAAATCCGCGAACTACGCGCCCTCCGCGCCCGCGAACGCGCTCAACAAGCGCCCGTTAAAATTACTATTGTTCTTATCTTCTTCATCCTGCCTCTGCTCGGCATCGTCATCGTCGCCCCTACGCTCATCGCAGCGTGGGAGAACCTCCAGTCGGCGTTTGGGTAGTCGAGCGGGAAATCTCCTGCTGCCGTCACATTTTGCGTTGTCTCACCCCCCAGCGGAAGAGGGTTTTTCCTCCTCCAGCGCATTACCCCACTCCCCCTTGTGATTCTGCCTCCTGGAGGTTAAAATACCCCTCGATGAGCGTGGTGGTTGTCTCCGTTCTCAACCAGACGAAGGGATGCATGCTGGTGGCGCGCTGCGTGGTGGCTGCCCATCCGCTGGCGCGCGTTCGGGGGCTGCTCCATCGCCGCTCGCTGGCGGAGGACGAAGGTTTGCTCCTCACGCCGTGCAACAACATTCATACGTGGTTCATGCGGTTTCCCATTGACGTCGTCTTTCTTGGGGCGGGTGGAGAGGTTCTCAGGGTCGTTCACATGCTCCCTCCGTTCCGCGTGCGCGCCTGTTGGAGGAGGGCGCGGGCGGTGTTAGAGTTGCCAGCGGGGCGGCTGGCGCGGACGGGCACGGACGTTGGAGATAGGCTTGTGATCATGAGAAACGGTTAATCGTTGGCGGTGAGGAGTTGCCGAAGGAGAGCGACGGCGTTCGACCAATCATCAACCATTGACCATTAACCATTGACCCATGAACGTTGCCTTTTTTTGCGAGTGCTTCCGTCCCATGCGCAACGGGGTCGTGACCTCGATCGAAACGTTTAACCAGCAGTTGACCCGATTGGGACATCGCGTCTACATTTTTGCGCCCCGGTTTCCCGGTTACACCAACCACGACGAGAACGTGTATCGCTTTCCATCTTTCACGTTGCCGCACGTCAAAGATTATCCCATCGCTTTTCCCTTCGCGCCGCGTCTCAACC
>JANWYM010000573.1 GCA_025055355.1 Abditibacteriales bacterium | reverse complement strand
CGAAGCCGCGCGCCACGTCCACGATGACCTCGCCGCGCGGCAGCCAACCCTGACATTTGCCGTCAATGTAGGCGTAGGTGATTTGCCCCAACCGCAGGTCGCCGCCGATGTCAATGTGCCACGTGCCGAGGTTGGAGTTGACGTGATTGTGATGTCCGTGCGGCTGATAGGGAATGCCCTCGGGGGAGCGGAAGTGCACGCGGCAGGGAATCGGTTTGCCTGTCTCGTCGTCGAGGACAGTCACGTGCACCCAGTTCTTCCCGCGTTCGAGGACGCGCAGATGCACGCGCTCCGTTGCCACTTGCTTCTTCTCCTGCAGTTCCCCCCAGTTCACCTTGCCCAACTCCTCGCCGTCGTTCTTCACCGTGACCGTCGCGGAGGGAATCGCCGCGATCTCGACGTAAGCGGGGCTGGACGTGGGATTCTGCGCTTCGCCCCAGCCTTTTTTGGCATCGGCAATGAACTCCTCCGCTGACTGCTGCGGCAACGGGAACGGATACGTCGCCGTGCCTCGGTCGACTTCGACTTCCAATTTGAACGGCTTCTGCGCGTCCTCCGCCTGTGGCAGGGTGATGACGACCTCGCGGCTGCCCGTGCGCACAAACGGATGCTCCTCTACATGTCCCAACGTGATGGCGGCAACGAGAAACTTGCGGTCCGCAGGCTCGATGGTGACGGACTCCATCACGCGCTCCGGGTGCGGATTCTCCCACGCCCACAAAAAATACTGGCGCGGCCACGCCTGAATGACCTCCGTCTGCCGGTTGCCCGCCGCGCCCCACGGTCCTTCGTAACGCGGCTGCAAACGGTTCTGCATGTCCGGCACGGCGAGGAACGCCAACTGTCCCCACCCCGTCGGCACGCAAGCGATTTCAAACCGCTCCCGAATCGGGACACGAATCTCCTCGCCGCTCGCAAAACGAAAGACGTAGGAGGCAACGACATACCCGATGTTCTCGCCGCTGTCAATTTTCGACTCCAACAACGCATGCGCAAAGATAACGTGCCGTGCCGTTGTGCCGATGGGAACAGAAATGGGAACGGGATGGAGTCCGTCCTCAACCGCAAACCCCATAAAACACCGCGCCGCGTCGCTGCCGATTTCAAACGGCAAGCCGTGAAACGTCTGGTTGCCGATCGGTGGCTGGGCGGTTTCACTGATGAAACTTGTTCCGACATTGTAAAAGGGAGTAAGGTCGAGGGGCTGGTAGTCTTTCATGGGACTTCTTCGCGTGAAACGTGAAGCGTGAAACGTGAACTCAGTCGCGGCTTATGTGCACGTCTCACGCTTCACGTCTCAGTCGTAAATCTCCGGGTTCACACACGTCGGCGGCCTTTCACCTCTCAGCACGGCGGCGGTGTTTTCATAGACGATCATGCCCATTGCCGTGCGCGTTTCCATCGTAGCGGAGGCGATATGCGGCACGACGACGACGTTATCCATCGTCGCCAATTCAGGTTCCATCTCCGGCTCGCGCTCGTAGACGTCCAACCCCGCGCCCGCGATCCAGCCTTCTTGCAGGGCTTTGACCAGTGCCTTCTCGTTGACGACTGGACCGCGACTGACGTTGAGGAGGAACGCCGTCGGCTTCATCGTGCGCAACTGTGGTTCATCAATCAGATGCGTGGACTTCTCGTCAAGGAACGGATGCAGCGTCACGAAGTCCGACTCGCGCAGCAGCGTCTCCAAATCCACGAACTGCGCGTTGACCTCAGCGGCGTAAGGCTTTTCTTCGATGTCCGTGTAAAGCACCTTCATCTCGAACCCCTGCGCCCGTTTCGCCACCGCGTAGCCGATGCGCCCCAAGCCGATGATGCCTAACGTTTTGTGATGAACGTCTGTTCCCAAGAACAGCATCGGCGCCCATCCTTGGTATTTGCCCGCCCGCATGAACTTGTCCGCCTCCACCACGCGCCGCGCTACAGCCATCAGCAGCGCCCACGTCAAATCTGCCGTCGAGTCGGTCAGCACACCCGGCGTGTTGGTCACAGGAATCTTGCGCTTGGTTGCCTCAGCGACGGCGATGTTGTTGAACCCCACCGCGTAGTTTGCCACCAGTCGCAGGTTCGGGTTCGCCTCGAACACCTCCGCGTCAATGCGGTCGGTCAGTTGACACAACAACACATCGCACCAACGCACGCCCTCCAGTAATTCCTCGCGCGTCAACACGCGGTCATGCGGGTTCACGCGCAGTTCCGTGTTAGGGAGTTGGCGTAACGCCGCCATCGGCTTCGGCGGCAACGCGCGGGTGACGAAGATTTTGGCAGTCATCGTGACCTCAGCCCCTTGACAAACAGGCGTGCAGGAAGCAACCCGTTTCCTGCTATAAAACCGAAAAGGAGGAAACAAGCCATGGCTTCCCCTCCACGCTCGACAGACAGTATATCTCTCCGCGCCATCCAGCGCAACTTGTCATGGTGTCGCCTACGTGCCGACTGATAGGTGTAATGATATCGGTAGCGTGACGCTGGATCTCCACGCCCATCTTCGCCCCGTCGCCGTGCGGTCTCGGTCTGAAGTTTTCTCTGGCGGGAGATTTCTCGCCTCTGGAGGATAACCACGTTTTGGGGTGAAAAGACGCAAGTGACGCGAAAGTGCTATAATTACAGGCAGCAACGTAATGCGCAATCCGTCATCCGTAAAAGGTCGTTTACGCATTACGCATTACGCATCACGTCCCATGCCACAGCACAGCGATAGAGCCGCGCCCCTGTGGGTCACTATACCTCAGCCGCCGGCGCAGGAGGTTCAGCGACTTGCCGACGCGTTGGGCATCTCGCCGACGGTCGCGTCTATCCTCATCACGCGGGGCTACGATACGCCGTCGCGAGCGCGCGAGTTCCTGTCGGGGACGATGGCACAGCAGCACGACCCCTTTCTGTTGCCCGACATGGACAAAGCCGTGCATCGTCTCAAACAGGCGATTGACGGTGGCGAGAAAATCCTGATTTACGGCGATTACGATGTGGACGGCGTGACCAGCACGGCGATGCTGGTGCGCTGGCTCAAGTCGTTGAAGGCTGAGGTGACGTGGCACATTCCGCACCGCCTCCATGACGACTATGGCGTGAACGAGCAAGCCGTCCGCGCCGCCGCCCGTGAGGGCGTGAGCCTCATCCTCACCGCCGACTGCGGCATCACAGCGGTCAGGGAAGTAAACGTGGCGAACGCGTTGGGCATGGACGTGATTGTGACCGACCACCACGAGCCTTCCGAGGAGTTACCGCCGGCTGGCGCCGTCATCAACCCCAA
>JANWYM010000572.1 GCA_025055355.1 Abditibacteriales bacterium | reverse complement strand
CTTGTCCAGGCGATGTTCCACGAAGCCGTCGGCGTTGCCCCAGCAAAATGAAGCCACGTATCGCGGTGCCATGCCCCCGCCGAAGATATTACAGCCCACACCCAGAACTGTCCCCGTGTTAAGCAACCCACCGATGCCGACCTTGGTGTGGTCGCCGATGATACCGCCGAAGAACTGGGTGTGGGTGTCAATCTCTGCGCCCGCCGCACTCAGTTGCACCTTGACAGGTTTGTAGTTATTTTTCAGGTTGCTGTTGGTGACTAACGCGCCGAGGTTGACCCACTCGCCGAGGTAGACATGCCCCAGATAGCCTTCATGCTGCTTGTTGCTGAACCCCTGAAACACGCTCGCGGATACCTCGCCCCCAATTTTACAGGTGCGCCCGAAACTGCACCCCTCACGCACCTTCGCGCCTTCAATCAAGCAGTCCTCCCCGATGTAGCACGGTCCCTGCACGTAACTGGGCGGGCGCACCAGCGCATCGTTGTCAATGTAAATCGGCCCGGCGGTGGTGTCCAGCACACAGCCGGGCAGGACGATGGCGCCCTCGCCGACGTAGAGCCTATCGGAATGACCGACGAGATGCACCCCGTCATACACTTTACCTAATCGCTGCCCGCCGCGCCCCCTTGCCGCGAAGTCGCTGCTTATCACGTCTCCATTGCGACTGAGGATGTCCCACGGATAGCGCAGTAAAACCTGTTGTGTCGGCACCATGGCGCACAGGTCCCCCATAAGGGCGACGAGGTCTCTGCTCTCAGGCACCCCGCCCGCAAAAACCTTGCGCACGCCCTCTGCGTTCAGATGCGCTGCCACCACCTCATCACCGCACGTCAGCGCCCAGCCCGCCCCCACCATCAACTCCTCCGCCCGTTGCGGCGCCAGCAACCGTCCGTTGACGAATAAACAGGACTTGCCTTGCAGGCGCTCCGGCGCGTTGACGAAAGCGTTCGGCACCTGCCGACGCAGCACCTCCGCCAGAGCCTCACGGCACAGCAGATGCACTTCCGCCCCGGGAAACAACCGCACAATCTTCTCCCGCAGCGAACTCATCCCGCACCACAACTCAAACACCGGACGCGTGTAAGTCAACGGATAAAAATTGTTGACCGCCTCATCCTCGAATAGGCAGATGCAAGACACCATATTGGTTCGCACGTTGACAGGTGGGCAGGTCGCGCGTTGGCAGGTTGCACGTTGGCACGTTGGCACGTTGGCAGGTTGCACGTCTAACGTGCCAACGTGCCAACCTTCTTAACCCTCCACCCGTGGCGCCCGGAGGTGTTTCTTCAACTCTTGCACGTGGTCGTAGTAGTCCCGATACTTCAACTTCGAGGCAGCGGCTTCATCAATGACAAAGTAGACCTCCGGGTGCAGTTGCAGCGCGGACGCAGGGCACATCGAGGTAATCGGACCTTCAATGGCACGGGCAATGGCGTCGGCTTTCTTTTCCCCGTTGGCTTGCAGCACGATGACGCGCGCGTCCAGGATGGTGCCGATGCCCATGGTGATGGCGTGCTTGGGCACCTTGCTCATGTCGTTGTCGAAGAAGCGCGCGTTGTCCTCAATCGTCTTCTGGGTGAGCGTCTTAAGGCGGGTGCGCGACCCCAGCGACGACGTCGGTTCATTGAAGGCGATATGCCCATTGCTGCCCACGCCCAACAGTTGCAGGTCAATCCCTCCTTCCTCTTTGATACGTTCTTCATACCACAAACAGTGCGCCTCCACATCCTCCGCTGTGCCATCTGGCACGTAAGTGTTGCCCCATCGTCGGTTCCCATCACGCGGTGTGAGCGGGATATTGATGTGCTTGAAGAAGTTCTCGTTCATGAAGTAGCGGTAACTCTGGGGATGGTCGGGGGTGATGGGATAGTATTCATCCAGGTTGAAGGTCACCACTTGCGAAAAGTCCAGCCCCTCCTCGCGGTGCAACTGAATCAGTTGCCGATACGTCCGCAGCGGCGTCGAACCCGTCGCCAAACCCAATGCACAGCGCGGCTTGCGCCGCACCAAATCGGCAATCAGGCGCGTTGCCACCCACCCCATAGATTCGGCATCGGGGGTGACAATCACTTCCATAAACCGATCACCTCACCTTCCTCACGTCAATATATGCGAGCCTCCGCGTAGGCGCTTATTGAAGCCACTACGCGCACAGGCGAATGCGCCCCTACTTTTTCTCCCTCCACGTTCAACGTCCTCTCAGGTCCATCAAGAACCCAACGCAAACGCCCGTGCCGGATTGTCCACCATCAGTCTTCGAATCCCCGCCTCCGTGACCCCCGCCTGGCGCAGCGCAGGAAGGAACTGGTCCGTGAGGAAATTGTAATCGCGGATTTTTCCGCCGTTGGGTTCGCCCACCCAATACCAGCCGGCGTCCATGGAAAGCAGCAAGCGGTCGGGAAACTTCTCTATCATCGGCGGGACGATTTTCAGGTGGTAGTCTAAGGGACGTCCACCGATGCCGTCGAACTCCACCCACGCTTTTCTCTGGGCGATTTGGACATGATAGCTCTGGTCTGGTTCAGCGTCGGCGTGGACGATGATGAGCCGTGATGGGTCGGTGCCTTCTTCCTGAAAAATTCTGATTTCCTCCAGCGCTGCCGCGCCCTGCCCCGTGTGGCAGGCGACGGTCAAACCTGTGCGCGTGCTGGCGCGCGCCGCCGCGCGGACAATCTTCGCGTCCACCTCCGACAGGCGGGGCGGGACGCCTGCCGCTGGGTCAACGCCGATCTTGATGAAACCGGGCTTGATGCCCGTCCCTTCAATCCCCCGTTCCCACTCGCGCACCCAGCGGTCCGCCAGTTGGTCGGCGGTCTCCATGAAAGCGTGCTTCGGCAAATACTTGTCGTTCGCCGCCGCGTAGTAGCCCGTGTTGGTGACGATGTGAAGCCCCGTCAACTCCGCCAGCCGCCGCAGCACTCTCACATCACGCCCAATGTAAGCCGGCGTGCAATCCACGAATCCCGTCACGCCCCGCTCCTTTGCCTGCCGCAGAAACGGCAGCATCGTCCGCACGACTTCCTCCACGTTCCATCGCTCTTGACTCGTTTGCTCCGCGCCGATGAAGTCGCACATGATGTGCTCGTGCACGAGAGCGAAGCCGAAGTCTCTGGCGTTGATGGCGCCGAGAACGGTCTGAATGTAAGGCATCCTCACTCCTCCCTCAACTATCTTCCGCGTAGGGGTGAGGGTTGGAACGTTGGAACGTTCTAACCTGCCAACGTGCTAACCCTTAGCCCTCCCCCCTTATAGCATAATCA
>JANWYM010000571.1 GCA_025055355.1 Abditibacteriales bacterium | reverse complement strand
GGTGACGTCAATCTTGACCGTGCTGCCGGGTGCGACGGTGATGTTTTGCGGTTCAACCGTGACAACGATGTCTGGCTCTTCGGTCACCGCCGCTGTTGTGGTATTGACGGGGATCTGTCCCAGCCCACCGCCGGGAAAGTAGATTTCCTGGAGCGGTATCGCTGTGCGTGTGAGGGTCTGCGGCTTGCCGTCCACCATGACCGTCGCCGTGCCGCGCACTGCGACGAAGGTGGCGGCGAGCGGGGCGTCCGCCGCCGCGCTGAGGACGATGACAGTTTGCGTCATGTGGGCTGGAATGCGCGCGGAGGAGGCGGTGACGCCCGGAGGCAAGCCTACGACTTCGAGGTTGATATCGCCCGTGAATCCGCCCGTGCGCGTGGCAAGCACCCAGATGGAGAAATGCCCGCCACGTCCGACGTTGAACTTGTCGGGGTTACAGCGCAGCGTAAAGTCGGGCGTGAGCGGCTTGACGATAAGGCGATACAGGAAGTCCTCACCGCCTTCGCGGAAGAGGTCGCGGACCCGCACGATGTAATTGCCCGTGTCCGGCGCGGTAAACTCCAACCGCGTTTCAGCGCCCGTGATGGTCAGTGAGTCGTCGGCGCTGGTGAGGACATTCCCCTTCCCATCCAGAATCGTCAGGGAGGAATGAATCAGCGACCCATAGCGGCGGGCGACGACCTCAAAGACGAAGGTCTGTCCCTTCTCCGCGCGGAACGTGTAGAAGTCCCTCTCCCCCTTTTCCTTCAATCGTCCCATGATAGCGCAAGGGATGCTGGCAATGCTGTCCGCTTGCTCCGGGGTATGATTGTTGTCGGATGCGACCTGTTCCGGCAGGTCACTTGGCGGGAACGTCAACACGTGAGGGCGCGCAGCGATGGTCAGGCGATAGACCCAGTGCGCCATGCCTTTGTAGCGCACATCGCGGATTTTGATAATGTAGTCGCCGTCCTTCTCAAATTTGTAGGAGAGGAGCGGGTCGGCGCGGAAGTAGTTGTCGTTGCTCGCCAGTTCATTCCCCGACGCCTCATAGAGGAAGAGGATGGGATTGACATGCTCACCGCCACTACCGGGTGCGAGGTCGTGGATTTTGTCTTCAAGGCGCGCCGCATTGACGCTGAAGGTGATTTGCTCGCCCGCCTTCGCCGAGAACTTGAAGCAGTCTACGTCTTCGCCCGCCTGTATTCTGCCGTTGACGGTGACGGGCAGCGTGACGGCTTGCGCTTTGTCCAGCGTCTCGTTCGGTTCGGTCTCCATGACCTCGGGTTCATCACCGACGACAAACTGCCCCACGCTGGAGACGCCGCGCGGCGTGACCAGGCGAAACTCGCGCACACCCAGCGGCGCGTCGGGCGCGATGGTGACGCGCATCGTGACGGTGTTGACCACCGGCTTAACGTTCGGCTTGTTGGGGTCAGGTTTCTGTTCATGCGGCAAAACTTCCGCGCTGACGCCTGTGCCCTCGAACAACACTTGCTTCGCGCCGTAGAGGTTCTGCGCGCCGTTGACCGTCACTTCCACCGTCTTCCCGCGCTGCCCGCCAGTGGGATAGGCGGAAAGAATCATCGGCCAGCACGTCTGCCCCCACACCGCCGGCGCGAGCGCCCAAAGCAACGTCAGACTTAGAGCCGTGAACTTGATGAGACGCATAGATCCACTCCTGTTCGATGGCAGTTCGCCTTCCTTTGACACGTCTCAGACGGTTTAGTTTTTGGGCAGGGTGAACAGGATCAGCAGGATGAAACGACGTTCGTTGGTGGAGGCTGAGGGGACGGCGTGTCCTTGTCGTGTTGAAGGCGCTCGACAAGGTCTTTCGTTGCGCAGGGGAGGGCTTGGGCAAACAGTAAGCCCGACGCTTTTTCCCCCAGCGTCGGGCTTTTGTGCATGCCGTCTGCTGACTCTGCCTAACGCCCAGAGCCTCCCATACCGCCGGGCGGGCCCATACGCGGCGGCCCCCCGGGCATGCTACCGGGCGGACCCATGCGCGGCGGCCCCCCGGGCATGCTGCCCCCGCTCCGAGGTCCTGCGCCCATGGGTTTACCTATCGGCACATGCTTCAGGGATTCTTCGGGCGTCACCTGCGCCGTGCGGCGGGCGCTGCTGAACTGCCAGATGGCTGCCGCCGCAATCACAACGACCACCGCGATGACCCCGATGGTGACAGCGGGACTCAACTTCTTCTCTTTCATGTTACACCTCCTTTCTGGACAAGACTTGCTGTCCGCGTTTTATTGTTGCGTTGGCACTGGGCGAGGGGCGTTCCAAGGTTTCAAGTGCGTTTGTCCCTCTACGACGAGATAGTAAGCCCCAGCGGCAACGTTCGTAAACTGTGATGTCACACCGCTGGGCCAGCGCACCTCCACACGGTCGGCTTGGTGGGCGGCGCCCAAGCCGAACACCAGGCGCGCGTCGCTCTCGGATAGAAAACTCCCGCCGCTGTGGCGGTAAGCGGTTTGCGTCATGCCGTTTGCCGTCACCTTGACCAGGGCACCGATGCCGTCACGGTTGGAGCGCGTCCCTTGCAGCACCAAGCCGACCCATCGGTTGGCGTTTCCGCCCTCGTTGCGCCACAACTCGCCGCGGCGGTTGTTCCAGACGACGGCAATATCGGGGTCGCCGTCGTTGTCGTAGTCTCCATGCGCACAGCCGCGCAGCACTCGCTTTTGGGCGAGCGCAGGTCCGCTCTCCTTGCCGACCTCCACGAACTTCCCGTCGGGTTGCCCGCGATACAGCAGCGGCAGTTGTTCGTAGGTCACTTTTGCGTCTTTGGTGTGGATGAAGTCGTCAATGTGCCCGTTCGCGGCGAAGATGTCCTGCCAGCCATCCAGATTGTAGTCGAAGAAGAACACACCGAACGTCAGCGACAGCAGGCTGGTTTCGCCTACGTTGGCGGAGTAGGTGCAGTCCTTGAACGTCGCATCGCCCAGGTTCTGATACAACGCCAGACACTCCCGGGAGAAGTTGCCGATGATCAGCCCAAACTGCCCGTCGTTGCGCCAATCGGCGGCGTCAATCCCCATCCCGGCGCGGGCGGCGCCCTCCAGCGACAGGGCGATGCCCGCTTCCAAAGCCCGCTCTTCGAAATATCGCCCCTCGCGATTGATAAAGAGGAAGTTTTCCTTCGTGTCGTTGGCGACCGCCCAGTCGGGCCAGCCGTCATTGTTGAAGTCTGCCACCGCGACGCCGAACGATTTGCCGACATGGCGGGCGATCCCCGTTTCGTCGCTGACGTCACGGAACCGCCCGTTGCCCTCGTTGTGGTA
>JANWYM010000570.1 GCA_025055355.1 Abditibacteriales bacterium | reverse complement strand
CCAAACGTAGTCGCGTCCTTTTTCGCCGTTCTCCAAGGCGTTCAACCATTCGCTTGGAATTCCTTCCACGCCGTGCAACGCGCCTGCGATTGCGCCGGTCATCGCCCCGATGGTGTCGGTGTCGCCGCCGAGACTGACCGCGTAGACGACGGCGTCTTTGAACGAATCCGCGTGCGAGAGGAACGCGTAAATCGCTGTCGGCACGGAGTTGAAGATCTCCACGCCGTTGCCCAACGCGTTGACAACTTCCCACACTGTCGGCTGCCGTGTCAGCAGGTCACCTATCCTCGCCAACTTCTCTTGAAACACCGCGCAGTCGGGCTGAACGAAGTGCCGCAACTCGTCCAGAAAGGAGAGCGCGTCAAAACTCGCCCCCGGCTCGCGCCGCACCGCGCACGCGACGGCGAACGCCTGCAGCGCGGCGCCCTCCTTGCCGAGAGGGTGCGTGTGCGTGATGGACGCGGACAGTTCCGCCACGCGGCGCAACTCCGCCGCATCGTCGTAGTAAAACGCGCCGACCGGCGCGACGCGCATCGCCGCGCCGTTCCCGAATGAACCGCCGTGGCTGCCGAACAATTGCGTGCCGACGACGTTCCAGGGGATGCCTCGGCGCAAGCCGCCGATCGCCTTCATCGCGCCCGGTCCGTAGCCGCGTCGTGGGTCGAAGTTCTCGACGAACCGTCGCGCCATGTCCGCCCCATCGAAGCCGCCACAGTCGGCGAGCGACTCAGCGACACCTATCATCATCTGCGTGTCATCGGTGTAAGTCCCGCGCCCCAACCGCGCCCCGCCGAGCAGGTTCTTCGGGTCGGCGAGCAAGTCGAAAATCGCGCGGTAAACCCGCACAAACGGCGTCGCGCTGCGCAGGTCGCTCAACGCCCCAAACGTCCGCGCAATCCGCTGCGGCGACCAGCCTTCGACGGGCATCCCCAACGCATCACCCACAAACGTGCCCAGCAACGCGCCGATGAATTTAGACTCTCTGACAATTTCAGACATGAGCAGAACGTAAGGGCTTGCTGTCCCTCTGACATCTCATGAGAAGAACTCAACCTCATGGGGAGGGACGGTATGCCTATGTCCGATTCTATCACAGTTCCGCTCGACTTGCCAGAGTGTCACGGGCAGGGGGCAAAGGTTTGACCCCTGTGGAATCGGCGAGGCGTTGCGGGTAACCCTTTTGCCCCAAAGGGGACGCGGGGCAGAGCGTCCGAGTCATTGACGCAGGACGTCGGATTCTGCTATACTTGGGAGTTGCTGCTTTGTTCTCCCTTAGGGCTGGGTGGTGGGATAGTCTGATGACGAGCTAATTTGAGGAAGGGAGTAGAGTTTGTGCTGACCTGATTGGTAGGCGAGAGTGAATCCGTTGCGCGAGCGACGGGCTGCTTTGCCGCGATCGGTGAAGATTACAGGTTGGGGAGATGTCGTTCGTTTGGTCCATTGACCATTAGACGCGAAAAAAATATATGACCACCCTCATCCGTCTCACCATCAAAGAAGCCATCCGCCGCCGGTTCTTCATCGGTGTGCTGCTCGTGTCGCTATTGTTCATCGGCATCATGTATCTGCCGCACTCGTTTGAGCGACGGGGGCGGTTGCGGCGCAACCCGCAGCGCCCGGCGATAGTGCTGCCGGTGGAGACGCAGGTGCAACTGATGACGCACGCGGGGTTCATCGTCATCAACTTCTTCGGGCCGATGCTCGCCATTGTGCTGTCGGCAGGCGCGCTGTCGGGCGAGATTGAGAAGGGGACACTGATACCGATTCTGTCCAAGCCGCTGACGCGCTGGCAGATCTTTCTGGGACGGTGGTGCGGCATTGTTGCCGTGCTGGCAGTGACGCTTGCGCTGTGGGCGGGGCTGCTGTGGCTGGCGGTGTTTCTACGCAACCATCAAGCCAACGCGCACGTCTGGCGGGGGGCGGCGATGGCGCTGGGCTACCCGATTCTGTTCACTACCATTGCGCTGTTTTTCTCCACATTCGCTACGACCCCCTTCGCCATGGTGCTTTCGCTCTTCGCATGGGGCGTCGGCTGGCAGGCGAACACCATGCGAGCGTTGGGGGAGGTATTTGACGTGGACACGCTGCGGCTCGGCGGCACCATCGCGGGCTATCTGGTTCCCAGCCAGCGACTTGGTGTGTGGGTGGACAAACTGAGCAACTGGGACCCCACCTTCGGCTTCCGTGCCGGCAACCCTGCTTTCCTGCCGCCCGAACCGACCACCTCCGACTTCGTTTACCTCGCGCTCTACGTCGGGGGATTGTTAGCCGTGGGGCTGTGGATTTTTCAGCGGCGGGATGCGATGTGATGGTTCATGCTAAACTTTTGCGTTTCACCGATCGCCGCGTCCGCCGGGGCGGCAGATCCCGTCGGGCGAGAAATCCTTTTCCGCGTGAAGGCTGTCAACGGATTTCGGTAACGGATTAAGCGGATGGCGTCGACGTCCGACCCGACAGTAATCCGCTTAATCCGCTCCAAGAATCCGTTGACAGCCTTGACATGGTTGATGGTCAATGGTTAATCAAAACATCAACCATGCCGCTCATCCGAACAGTGCCTCGATGTCCTTCTTTCGCTTCGCCTTTTTCTCCTCACCGTCCAGCGCGCCCATCGCCGCGTAGAACGTCTCGTCATACTCGCGGGTCTTGATGACGACAGGCATGGGGACGGCATGCCCAATCACCAACGCTTGTTGTTTGCTGTCGAGGCTGGCCAGCACGCTGCGCAAGCCACTGGTGTTGCTGACGCCGGTGAGGACGGCTTGAATGTCCTTCTCGTCGTTGAGCAGGGCAATGATGCGCGTGCCGATTTGCGAAAGGACTTCATCGTCAATCGAAGAGGGTCGCTGGTCAATGATGAGCAGGGAGACGTAAAACTTGCGCATCTCGCGGGCGATGGTGCCGAACGGCGTCTGCCGCGCAGCGGTGGGGTTGAGGAACTTGTGCGCCTCTTCGATGGTGATGACCAGTTGGCGTGGCTCGTCGGCAGCATTGAGCGTGCTCAGATATTTCTCCGTCTTTTCGAGATAGAGTTCATGGAGGCGGCGCGTGATGATGTTGGCGACGAGCAAGTAGCAGAGCATCGAGTGCTGCCGCCCGAATTCGAGGATAATGTGGACGCCGCGATCCACATACTCCATGATTTTGTCCACCACGTCCTCGAGGGGGCTGGATTCTTTCGTGAGGAACGGCAACCGCTCCAAGCGGCTTTTGAGTTTGCGATACAGCGCGGAGATGGATTCGGGATGCGCACCCAAACTCTCC